>JBDTZT010000277.1:0-5815 GCA_040005005.1 Actinomycetota bacterium | reverse complement strand
TGCCGAAGTCGGTGCCTACTGCGTGAATTTCCACGACAACGATTTGGTTCCGATTGACGCGACTCCGCAGGAACGCTACGCAATCGTTAAAGATTTTCGTGCCGCGTGCGACGATAACGGAATAAAAGTTCCGATGGCAACGGTGAATCTTTTTTACGAACCGGTTTTCCGCGACGGCGCCTTTACCGCCAACGATGCCAGAGTTCGTGCCTATGCCGTGCAGAAAACGATGCGGGCAATGGATCTCGGCGCGGAATTCAATGCTGAAACTTTTGTTCTATGGGGCGGGCGCGAAGGCGTTGAAACCGACGCTTGCCGCCGCACCGATGAAGCGATCAAGCGTTTTCGTGAATGTTTAAATTATCTTTGCGAATACAATCTGGCGCAAAATTACGGCTACAAATTCGCGCTCGAAGCGAAACCGAACGAACCGCGGGCCGATATTTATTTTCCGACGACCACCGCTTATTTGGCTTTTATCGAAACGCTCGACCACAAGGAAATGGTCGGCGTGAACCCGGAAGTCGCGCACGAACAAATGCCGGGACTCAGTATGATGCACGCCGTCGCACAGGCTTGGGAATCGGGGAAACTTTTTCATATTGATCTGAACGATCAATATCCGGGACGCTACGATCAGGATTTGCGGTTCGGTTCGGTCAGCCCGAAACAATCTTTCTGGCTCGTCAAATTTTTGGAAGATGTCGGTTACGGCGGAATGCGTCATTTCGACGCGCACGCCTACCGCACAGAAGATTACGAAGGCGTCAAAGAATTTGCGCGCGGATGTATGCGGACTTATCTGATTTTCAAGGACAAAGCCGAGCGCTGGAACAATCACGAAGAAATTCAATCAATCCTCGCGGAAATCGAAGAAACGAATAAAGATAATAAAGTCGGCAAGTTCAGTGCGGAAGGTTCGGCAAATCTCTTAGCCGCAGAATTTGACCGCACGGAAATGGCGTCGAAAGGTCTGAAATATGAACGGCTCGACCAATTAACGATGGAAGTTCTGCTCGGTGTTGATTAATTAGTCCCAAGTCCCAAGTCCCAAGTTCCAGATTGAAACTTAGTGCCTGAAACTTAAGACTTGGTACTTGGGACTTGGGACTTGGGACTTGAGACTTATGAAAACTCTAAACTGGGGATTAATTGGTGCGGGCGATATTTCGAGAAAACGGATTGCGCCCGCTTTGCGTGATTTGCCGAATTGTAATTTTGTCGCGGTCAACCGCGCACGCGCCGATCTCGCCGCCGAATTTGCCGCGGAATTCGGCGCGGAAAAATGGTTTGCAAATTGGGAAGATTTGCTTGCCGATGATCGAGTAGAAGCCGTTTATATCGCCACGCCGGTTTTTCTTCACGCCCGGCAGACGATTGCCGCCGCGAGGGCCGGAAAACATATTTTATGCGAAAAACCGATGGCTTTAAGCGCGGCGGAATGCGATGAAATGATTACCGCTTGCAATTCAAACCGCGTTAAACTCGGCATCGCTTATTACCGACGTTTTTATCCTGTGATAACCAGAGTCAAAGAAATAATTGCGTCGGGCGAACTCGGCAAAATCGCCTTTGCACAGGTGAGCGCTTTTGAATTTTTCAATCCTTCCCGCGAACACTCGCGCTATTGGCTGCTTGAAAAGGAAAAAAGCGGCGGCGGTCCGATGATGGATTTCGGCTGTCATCGCCTCGAAGTTCTGGAAAATCTGTTCGGTGAAGTCAAACACTTGAAAAGCATCGTGTCAAACGCGATTTTCGGGCGCGAAGTCGAAGATACGGCTTCCGCGTTGTTTCAGTTTGCGGGCGGAACTTGCGCGAATCTGACCGTTTCCCACGCGGCCAGCGAACCGCAGGACACACTGGACATTTTCGGCACTAAAGGTTCAATTCACATTCCCGTCCTCAACGGCGCAGAGATCAGAATCAGAATCGGCAATGAGGAAAGAATCGAATCGCACCCGCCTGCCGCTAATGTTCACGAGCCCCTTATTGAAGATTTTACGGAAGCGGTCTTAAACAACGCAGAACCAACTGTGACGGGCGAAATCGGCAGACGCATCGCGCTTTTGGAAGAAGAAATTTATCGAAATTAAATAATTTTAAGAGTCACGCAAGTAAAGATTCTTCGGAATAAGTGAAAAGTGACAGGTGACGGCTCATTTTGACCTCTCACTTGACACTTTTCACTTTTCACTTATTCCGGCTGACAAAACCTTTTAATTTGTTAATTTCGCTTTCAACTGCGAAACTCCTAAATTTAAAAGGCTTTTTTATAATTTTTATTTACGGCTTGGCGGGGCGGTCGAATTTCGTTTGATGAGATAGGTCGGAATGCGGACTTCGATGCCGTGTTGGTGCGGGCGGTCAACGGTCAGCATCAGGGCTTCGACGGCGCGGCGACCAATTTCGATACGCGGCGAACAAACTGTCGTCAGTGCCGGTTCGGAAAGCGTCGCAAACGCGATGTCGTCAAATCCGATAATGGAAATGTCTTGCGGAACATGCAAACCGGCTGATTTGAATTCCTGCATCGCGCCGAGCGCCATCAAATCGTTCGCCACGACCACGGCGGTTGGCAATTCTTTTTCCTGCAGCATTTGATGCGCGGCACTGCGTCCGCCTTCAAAACGAAAATCGCCTTCGTAAATCTTCAAATTTTCCGCTTTCGGAAAATGCTTTTTCATCGAATCAACAAATGCCTGTTCGCGGATTCGACCCGAATAAATCTCGTGCGAACCCGCGATATGCGCGATGTTTTTATGTCCGAGCGAAACGAGATGCTGGACGGCTTCGTCAATCCCGACCGCATAATCGAGAATGACATTGCTCATTTTTTCTCCGACAATACCGAGATCGTGAAAAACGATGCTCGTTTTTTTGCGTTTGGCAACCTCAATTAATGCTTCATCAAATTCCGAAATCAGCAGAAGAATTCCCGCGACCTTCATCTGAATCAGACGATGCACATATTCGACGGCGCGTTCGGCATCATAATTCGTATTGAGCAGAATCAAACTATACCCAAGATCAAAAACCGCCGCTTCGACGCTTTTGATAATTTCGGGGAAAAACGGGTTGGAGATGTCGGAAACGAGCAGTCCGATAATTTTGCTTTTGCCGAGAGCGAGCATTTGCGCGTGAGCGTTCGGATGATAATTGAATTTTTTTATCGCCAGTTGGACTTTTTCGCGTGTTTCATCCGTCACGTATTTTGTTTTGTTGATGACGTGTGAAACGGTCGCGGTCGAAACTCCGGCTTCGCGGGCGATGTCTTTTATTCTCATATCTTAAACACAATAAGTTAAATATTGGTAAAAATCAAAAAATCGGATCTGTAATGCCGTTTATTGATTTATGCGGATTAAGGGTTGAAAAGAATCTACTCAAACTTTGCGCCTTTGCGGCTTTGCGGCTTTGCAGCTTTGCGGGAAAATATAATTCAATTGATTAATGAAACCTTTCATCGTAATCTGGTCTTCTCCCGCAAGGGCGCAAAGCCGCAAAGAAAAGCTTTATTTTAGACTCAGATGATTTAATTTCTGCCCGCAAAGTCTTAGAAATTAAAATTATCAACATTATCCTTGTTAAAAATAAACGGTTTGCCGAGCCTTATTTCATCACCAACAACTTCGATTTCCTTCAAACGTCCGGCATTTATTTTCGTGTCGCCCTGTTTCAAGTTGCCGTTTACCAGCGAATTTGACGCATAAACAGTGAGATAACCCAAATCAACCGTGTTCCACAAAACGATGCTGTCAATAATGCCTTCTTTGATATAGGGTTTGCACATATTCGGCAAGCTGAGTCCCGTCACTTTGACATCTTTTCGGCCCGATTGTTTGACCGCTTCGGCAATTCCCGGCACGGCGGGCGCGGCAATTCCCATGACCAATTTGACGTTCGGATAAACTTTTAAAATATTTTGCGTTTCGGAAAATGCGCGGTCGCGGTCGCCATCGCTCGGCTTCTTGGCAACGAGTTTCATTTCTGGATATTTTTCTTTAAGCCGCGCTTCGATATATTTGATCCATTCGTTTTGATTTGCCGCGCTCAAAGATGCTGTGACGATTGCAAATTCACCTTTGCCGCCCATAATCCGCGCCGCTTCATCCGTCAAAGTTTCACCGATGCCCTGCGGCGTCGCCTGATTGATCAGAAAATCACGCGCATCTTTTTCGGCGTCGGCATCCCAGGTGACGACCTTGATGCCTTTTTCCTTCGCCTTTCGCAAAACGGTCGAAATTCCCTCTTTGTTTTCGACACTGACAGCAATTACATCAACGCCGCGTGTAATCCACGCTTCGACGACTTCATTTTGTTTCGCCGGATCTAAATCTGTCGGACCGTCCCAGAGAAGCTCCGCACCAAGCTCGCTGGCGGCTTCTTCCGCGCCTTTTTTGCAGCTGATAAAATACGGGTCGCCTTTCGCTTTCGGCATCATGGCGATAACCGCTTTTTTCTTATTTGCCGGAGCATTCGACGTTTGATTTTGCGATGTAGTCGCGCCGTTTGTTTCCTGTTTGAGCGAACGCACCAGAAACCAATTCGTTCCCGCAACGATCAACGCGGCGGCTAAAATGACCGCGCTCAAAACTCCGATTTGCCAATTTTTCACTTCAAATTCCTCCTCTGAAACTTTTTGTGTCTGTGGTTTTGCTTCGCTTCGGCGCGAAAGACGATCAATTAAAATCGTTACAATCAACAAAACGCCGGTTAATATTCCCGCGAGTTCGGCAGGCTGTCCGCTGAGGCGCAAACCGTTTTGCAAAATGACAATCGCGAAAAGCCCTAAAACCGTTCCGAGCACCGTTCCGCGTCCGCCGAAAATTGACGCGCCGCCCAAGACGACGGCGGTGATCGCCATCAATTCGTAACCCGTTCCGGCGTCGGATTTTGCCTGTCCTAAGTGAGCGACATAAATCACCGCCGCGAGGCTTGCCGCAAACCCCGACAAAATATAAACAAAATTCAAACGCCGCCGGACCTTGATTCCGGCGTAGCGGGCGCCTTCCTGCGAAAAACCGATGGCGTAAAACGAGCGCCCGAAAGCCGTCCGGTGAAGCCACCACCAAAGAAGCGCGATTGCCGCAATTAAAATAAAAAGCTGCGTCGGAATCACGCCGCCGACATAGCCTTGTCCTAAGAATAAAAACGATGGCGAAAAACCCGAATAATTTTCGATTCCGCGCGTCAAACCTTCCGCCATTCCGCGAAAAAGCGAAAAAGTTCCGAGCGTGACAATGAGCGGCGGAAATTTCAATTTCGTAATGATCGCGGCATTTAACGCGCCGCCGAGCAGACCAACCAGTAATGCCAGCAAAATCGCGAGCGGCATCGGCAACCCGGCATCGCGCCACAACGCGCCCATCACGACCGCCGACAAACCCATCATCGAACCGACCGACAAATCAATGCCGCCCGTGATGATAATCGGTGTCATCACGAGTGCAAGCAACCCGATTTCGACACTCAGACGCGTGATCTCAAACGCGTTTCCGGCGGTCAGAAAATTATTTCCCGTAACGCTGAAAATCAAACATTCGACAACCAGCACGACGAGCAAAACCCATTCGTTATTCGGAAAAAACCGCTCACGCCAGGGCTGTTCGGTGATTAATTTTGTTTGTCGGATAACTTCCTGCATTAAATTTTATTTTTGCCGCAAATAAACGCGGATTTAAGTCAGTAGCGTTTGCGTAAGCGAATGCGTTTCAAGTTTGTCATCAATCAACGCATCGGCTCACGCCGACGCTACTGACCTTTTTTACCGCCTAAGTGATAGGAGAAGAATATGAAACGCTTTCATTTTGTGACA
>JBDTZT010000276.1:0-5838 GCA_040005005.1 Actinomycetota bacterium | reverse complement strand
ACAAAATAGTTCGCAGTTTCACGAATTTATCACGCGTCGTTGCCAAACTATTGACCTCTGCCTGAAGTTCGTTCTTCATTCTTGAAGTCGGAAGTTGTCCGTTGCTTAAAAATCGGGCTAAATTGAGCGCGTCGTTTTTGTCGGTTTTCTTGTACGACTTTTTGATGATTTCAAACTGGCTCGGATTCACTACAACACATTCAGCCACGAGTGGAGCAACCTGGTTGTAAAAGAATCTAGTCGTGCCGGTAGCTTCCACGGCTATTCGATCTTCTGCTTGAAGATACTCTTTGAACTCAAGCAGCTCAGCAAATTTATATTGTCTAAAGGTCGGTTCTTCATTTTCAGAAAGAACACAAACCATAAAATTATTGGAATGTAAATCAACTCCCAGATAACGCATAACTTGTTTTCTCCTTTTAAGTTTTGGAGCAAACTTTTCTATCGCGGCGGTCACCAAACTTCTATTCAAGGTCAATTAAGCCTTATGCTGACGCTTCGGTTACAGGCTGGGACAATCTGTTTTACGAGGTCAATCAAGCCTCAAGTTTTTTCACAGCCTCTAACCTATCTGCTCCGACTAAAATCTATTTTAACCGAAGCTGACCACTCACGAAGATATTGTCATATCATCTGTTTCGACTAATAAAAGCCTTATTAGAATCGAATTTTTGCAGTTTTAGGATTTAGTAACGAAAGTAATAGATAACCGTAATGTCAAAAACCTATTAAACAAATGCGCTTACTTTAAATCATTCAAGAAAAGACCAAAAAGAATTTGGCACACTATTGGCACACAAACGCAAAAAAGCAAGCTCGAACGGCTTGCTTTTTAGTCTTCTATCTTATTGAAAATAAAATATATAAAATGGTACACCCGGCAGGATTCGAACCTGCGACCCTCTGGTTCGAAGCCAGATACTCTATCCAGCTGAGCTACAGGTGCAAAGTAGTTTTGATTGTAATTTGACCTTCTTGGTTTTGCAAATCAATTTATCACAAAGAGCCAAATCAAAATCGCCAATTCCATTATTTGCCTTGAAAATCCTTGCGAATCAGTTTGATTAAATTTTTAATTTCAGCTTCATTAAATTTCTTTCCAAAAGCCGGCATCTTATTGCCTTCGCCATTTGTTATAACATCAATCCAATCGGCTTCGTCAAAGTCGGATTTCAGTTTTTCGGAAGTGAAATCAGGCGCTTTGATGGTTCTTCCGTCAATCACGGTCGGTCCGCCGGTACCGTTGTCCTTATGACATTTTGCACAAACTTCGGAATAAATTTTGCGGCTGGAAGCCAGCTCGTCAGCCGGGGTTGACGGCAGTGTGTTCATATTTATTGGCGCCGTATTAGTCGAATTGGCAGCGGTTGTTGAATTGTTAGTGGTGTTTGTTGTCGTTTTGGCGGTTGAACAGGCAAAAATAAACAAAGCTGTAAAAAATGTCAGCAGTCCGATTTTAAGAAATATCATATTTTATCTCCATTTTATGATTTGATTCAAAATTGTTGGAATTTTAACTTGATAAGTGACCATTTGGCAATCAAACATTTAATAAGTAATCTGAAAAGTTGTAAAAATACAGTATGAACATAAAAAAAATTCTGGTGGGCGGCGAATGGCGCGAAGCGTCGGAAAGTTTGACGGTCAAATCACCTTTTTCGGGTGAAACTCTAGGGGAAGTTTTTTCGGTAAACGAAGCAGAAAATGAAGAAGCTATTTCGGCGGCGGAAAACGTTTTAAAGGAAATGCGCGAATGGCCGCGTTTTGAAATTGCCAAAGGATTACGAAAAATTGCGGAAGGCCTCGAGCGGCGCAAAATGGAATTTGCCGAAACAATTGCCCGCGAAGCCGCAAAGCCGATAAAAACAGCGATTGGCGAAGTTGAACGCGGAATTGCGACGTTTGCCTGGGCGGCGGGCGAAGCGGAAAGATTTGTCGGCGAAGTTGTTCCCGTTGACACGATTGCCTCGGGAAAAGGCAAAACCGCGCACACGAAAAGAATTCCGCGCGGCGTGATTTACGGCATTACGCCGTTTAATTTTCCGCTTAATTTGGTCGCTCATAAAGTCGCGCCCGCGCTCGCGGCGGGCAATGCGATCATCGTCAAACCGAGTCCGCGGACGCCTTTAACGGCTTTACTTTTAGGCGAAGTGTTTATGGAAAGCGGTCTGCCGAAAAGTGCCTTGCAAATTGTCCCGATGGATACAAAATATATCGAATCGATTTACGCGGACGAGCGAATAAAAATGATCTCGTTCACCGGAAGCGCGGAAATCGGTTGGAATATCAAAGCAAAAGCGCACAAAAAATTTGTGACGCTCGAACTCGGCGGCAATGCACCCGTAATTGTTGATAAATCGGCGGATTTTGAGCATTCGCTGAAACAAACGACGATTGGCGCATTTGCATATGCGGGACAAGTCTGCATTTCGGTGCAGAGAGTTTATATTCACGAAAAAATCTTTGATGAATGGACGGAAAAGTTTGTCGAAAACGCTCGTAATCTCAAAAAGGGAAATCCGCTTGAAGAAGGAACTGAGCTTTCGGCGATGATTGACGAAAAAGCGGCGGAAAAAGCGCAGAGTTGGGTGACGGAAGCCATCGAAAACGGCGCGGAAATTCTCTGCGGAAACAATCGGACCGGCGCCATGCTCGATGCGACAGTGGTGACCAAAACAAACCCCGAAATGCGCGTCGCGTCGGAAGAAATCTTTGCGCCGGTCGCGGTTGTCGAAAAGTTTTCGGACTTTAGAGAAGCGGTCGAAATGGCAAACAACACGAAATACGGCTTGCAGTCGGGCGTTTTTACAAATAATCTCTCAAATATGCAATACGCTTCCGACAATCTCGAATACGGCGGCGTGATCATCAATGACATACCGACCTTCCGCGTTGACAATATGCCCTACGGCGGCATCAAGGATTCAGGCTTCGGGCGCGAAGGCGTGCGCTATGCGATGGAAGAAATGAGCGAAATTCGCCTTATTGTGGTAAATTAATATTCGATGGCGCATTCATCTAGTGGTTAGGATACGAGGTTCTCAACCTTGAAACAAGGGTTCAATTCCCCTATGCGCTACCAAAAAAATTGCAATCATAAGACGACAGTGTGACGATCAGCGAGGCGACGCATTAATAATATCCTTTGAGCGGAATAAAAGATAAAGGTTCCGCCAGCAAAAACATCCGCTGCGAAAGGGAAGAAATGCGCGAAATCCGTTTAATTGTCATGAACTATAACTCTAATAAATAATTATTTCGGCAGATGCTCATTCAAATATCTGGTTAAAAGTGAATATAAATGAACCGTCGTATTTTCTCCTTCAAAAATACCATGCGTTCGGTTCGGATAGGCCATCATCTGGAAAGGCTTGTTCAATCTGATTAATTCATTAATCAGCATCTCGGTGCCCTGATAATGAACATTATCGTCGCCTGTCCCGTGAACGATCAGCAAATCTCCGGTGAGACCGCTTGCAAATGTAATCGGCGAGCTTTGTTTGTAATCAGCCGCGTTTTCCTGCGGGAGTCCCATATATCGCTCGGTGTAAATCGTGTCGTAAAATCGCTGGTCGGGAACCGGCGCGACCGCCATCCCCATTTTGTAAATGTTAGGATAGCGAAACATCGCGTTCAGCGTCGAAACGCCGCCGCCGCTCCAACCCCAAATTCCGACACGCGAAGCATCAACAAAAGGCATTTTGGCGATAATTGCTTTGACCGCATTGGCCTGGTCGGCAGAATTTACCACGCCGTTTTTGCGGTAGACAATCTTGCGCCAGGCGCGACCTCTCGGCGCGGGCGTTCCGCGATTGTCAACCGTCGCGACAATATAACCCTGCTCGGTCAGCATCGTATGCCACAAATAATTCGTATCGTCCCAAACGTCGGTGACGGTTTGCCCAGCCGGTTCGCCGTAAACGTAAAACAAGATCGGATATTTTTTATTCGGATCAAAACCGGGCGGCTTCATCATCCAGCCGTCAAGCGTGACGCCTTCACCGATGTCAATGCGAAAAAACTCCTGTGGTCCTTTTTTTATTTTATTAATCGCTGCCTGAAGCGCGGCGTTGTCTTCCATTGTGCGGGCAACGGTTTTGGTCGTTAAATTGACAATTTCAAATCTCGGAGCGGTCGAAAATGCCGAATAATTGTGAAACGCCCAGTGACCGTTCGGCGAGATATTGTAATTATTCCAACCTTTTTGATTGTCGGGTGTGATTTTTTCGGCTGCGCCGCTGCCGTCTAATTTAGAACGGAAAAGATAACGCTGACCGGCATTATCAGGCGAAGCGATGTAATAAAGCCAGCCGGCGTCTTCGTCTATTCCCTGAAGATCTATCACATCAAAATTTCCGGGCGTGATTATTTTTATATTCGAACCGTCGCGTGAAACGGTGTAAACGTGCTGCCAACCATCGCGTTCGCTCATCCATAAAAAACTTTTTCCACCAGCCAGCCATTGCATTTTGGGCATTAAAACCTCAACCCACGCCTCGTCTTTTTCGGTCAAGATCGTTTTTACCGCGCCGGTTTTCGCGTCGGCAATCATTAATTGATCGGTATTTTGCAGCCGATTCAGATGCTGCAAGATAATCTCGTTTGAATTATCCGTCCAATCCATCATGGCGATATAATTCTGCCGCAGATCGCCGGGCGTGTTCATCCATTTTGTCTGTCCGCCATCCGCGCTGACGACACCGATGCGCACTGCCGCATTGGTCGTTCCGGCTTTTGGATACGGAATCCGCATCAAAACCGGATAGAGGTCGAGCGTGTCGTTGATCAAAATAAAATCCTTGATACCTTCGGCATTAAACTGCCAGTAAGCGATTGATTTACTGTCGGGACTCCAACGCCAACAATCGCGCAGGAAAAATTCTTCTTCATTAACCCAATCCGAAGTGCCGTTGATCATTGTCCGCGAACCGTCCGAAGTTAATTGTGTGATCTTGCCGTCGGCGATGGTTTCAACATAAACATTATTTTCCCTGACGTAGCCGACGCGCGTTCCGTCGGGCGAGAATTTGGCGAACATCAGCGTCGAAGGTTGAGCATCGCCGCCGAGCTTTTTCAAATTTCCGCTCGCAATATCCAAAACCCAGTAATCGCCGCGTGTATCAAGGCGCCAGACTTTCTTCGAGTTTGTATAAACGAGCATCTGCCGGTTATCCACCGACCATTCGTAGCCGTTGATCGGCAAAGGCTTCGTTTCGCCTTTCGGTATCAGCTTTTCGGCTGAAATTAAAACTGTACGCTTGTTCGTTGCCGCGTCGTAACTGACCAGATCATTACCGTCCGCAACAGTCGTCGAACGCTCGATTTTAGAAAAAGCGTTGCCTGATTTCATCCAACGAAGTCCGCCGACGCCCTGACCGGCAAAATCATCCGAATTAAAAATCCGGTCAATCGTCAAAAGCGACGGGTCACTTGTCTGCGCGAAAACAAATGCCGTAATACAAAAAAGAAAAAAACCGAGAACAACAACTCTGTAACGAATCATAGCAACCCTCCAAAACTAAAATATTCAGAAAAAAAATCAAGCCTATGCCTGAATTTCAAATAAAAAATGGTTTGAAATCAAATCAAACAATGGAAAAACTGATTTTAATTGAAAATTATGAAACTGCGCCGATAATACGCGCCGAATCTGAAAAAAGTTATATTATTTACAATTTTTATAAGGATAAACTTTTAAAACATTGCGAGGTTAATATGAAGTTTCTGCTTTTGAGTTTATTGATTTTTGATGAATTAACCTTTCACGAAGATTTGTGGGAATTTACGCAACCGAGTTTTTTTGCCAAACCAACCGACTTGCGCTTACTTTAGCAAATG
>JBDTZT010000275.1:0-5846 GCA_040005005.1 Actinomycetota bacterium | reverse complement strand
ATTTCGATTCTTTGAACGAAACCGAGAGCAAACGCCGCCGCGATTTGACCAAACAATTTTGGGTGGAAAATGGTAAATTCGGCACTCCGTATGGCGAGGTCGAAGGTCACGATGAGATTGACGCACTGGTTGCGGGAGTTCACAAAAAATTTCCGAACAGCAAGGTTCGACGAACCAGCAAAATTGCCGGGTTCGGCAAATATCTTCGATGGAACTTTACGCTTTCGGAAGCCGACGGCAAGCCTATTCTCGGCGGCGTGGATTTTGCCATCGTTGTTGACGGAAAATTGCAGCTTGTGATGGGCTTTTTCGATTTTGCACCGAATCCGGCAAATCAGTAACCAACTTAAAAAAAGAAATTAATATGACGACACAAAAAGATAAAGCCGATGGATTTCGAGACCTGCACGTCAAAGGAAATCCCTTAATACTATTTAATATCTGGGATGCGGGAAGCGCGCAGGCGATAGAGGAAGCCGGAGCGAAAGCTATCGCCACGGGCAGTTGGTCGGTGGCGGCGGCGAACGGATTCGGCGACGGCGAAAAGCTGCCGTTCGATTTCGCGCTCGCCAATCTTGAGCGGATTGCAAAAAGCGTTGCCGCGCCCGTTAGCATTGACCTTGAGGGCGGTTATGCGACGGACAATGCACAATTAAAAGAGAATATTAAAAAAGTAATCGCCGCCGGAGCCGTCGGGATAAATTTTGAGGATCAAATCGTCGGCGGTGAAGGGTTATACACAATTGAGGAACAATGTTCACGCATCGAGGCGATACGCGAAGCATCCGAACAATCGGCGATTCCGCTTTTCATCAATGCTCGAACCGACGTTTTTCTAAAAACTTATCCTGCCAAACACAATGAAGCTCAATTGGATGAAGCCGTTCGCCGCGCCACCGCATATACCCGCGCAGGCGCGAGCGGATTGTTTGCACCCGGATTGAGGGACACTGAATTTATCAAGAAGCTAGCCGAGTTTTCGCCGATTCCGTTAAATATTATGGTTTTGCCCGATACGCCACAGCCGAAAGAGCTGGCGAAGCTGGGGGTTTCAAGAATCAGCTACGGTCCGCAGCCGTATCAACGGATGACGGAAGCCCTGAAAGAGTCCGCGCGAAAAGCATTTTCCGATATTTCATAATTATTTCGGGTGATAAACTGTCCATTGCAACAGGAGTTTCTAAATGACATCGAATCAAACCGTAGCAGTTTTCGGCGCGTATGGACACAGGACGCTTCGTAGTTTCAGAGTTACGCAAATGCGGATTGACACCTATCCTTTCGGGACGCGATCCCGATAAACTGAACGCTTTCGGCGACACACATCCTGAATTGGAAATCCGTGTCGCGTCGGTTGACGATACGGCATCACTGGATCGGGCAATCTCCGGCGCGGCGGCAATTATAAATTGCGCGGGTCCGTTTCTCGACACGGCAACGCCCGTCATCGAAGCCGCACTTCGGGCGCGTATTCGCTATTTGGACGTAACTGCGGAACAACCTGCCGCCCTCGCCGCCTTTGAGCAATTTGCCGATGAAGCGCAAGACGCGGGCATAGTCATCGCTCCCGCGATGGCGTTCTACGGCGGATTGGGCGACCTCCTTGCCACGGCAGCGATGGGAAACTGGACTGCCGCCGATGAAATTTGCATCGCGGTTGCGCTCGACAGTTGGCAGCCGACGCTGGGTACGCGATTGACGGGCAAGCGTAACTCCGGTCGGCGTTTCGTTTTTTCAAATAATAAATTGGAGTTTCTCGCCGATCCGCCGCCGCTGGCAACGTGGAATTTTCTGCCGCCGTTCGGAACGCAGGATGTTGTAAGTCTCCCGCTCGCCGAAATCATCACCATCTCACGCCATTTGCGGACAGCTAAAATTCGCTCATATATGAATCTCGCGCCACTGAATGACCTCCGCGATCCCGAAACGCCCGCGCCGACGGCGGCGGACGAGAGCGGACGCTCCGCACAGATTTTTCAGATGGACGTACTCGCCCGCCGCGGAAACGAGAAGCGTCGAGCGACCGCCCGCGGACGCGACATCTACGCAATCACCGCGCCCATCATCGTAGAGGCAACGAGGCGCATCCTCGACGGACGCTTCAAGCGGTCAGAAGTTGCCGCTGCCGGCGCGATCTTCGATGCGCGAAACTTTCTGGAATCGTTGTCCCCGGAACATCTCCCACTTGAAATTTAGCGATGCCGCTTCAGCTTTTTGCCTCCCATAATTTTTTAATTTGAAACGTGCGCCTGAATCGGCAAATCAACAATCTGGAGCGGGCTTTTTTTTCGGTTCGATTACTTGGATTCTGATTGAGGTTTTAGGCGTTCCGATTTACGCCGTTTTCGCCTGTTGGGTTTGCGAAAATCGGTTGGTTTTTGGCGGTCGGCTGGGCTTTATATCTTGTTTGGGATACTGTTTTGCAGGATTTTTCAACTGCATTTGTGCCGCATTGGTTATCGGCGGTTGCCTCGATTTTAATGTGCTGGCGGCAGCTTACATCGGACTTCGGGAACTTAAAAAATAGAACGAGATTTATCTGTATAAATTCTTGTGTGCTTGGTTTACACGACATATATAAAACAAAACTCAATGTTGTCGGGGGTTAAAGGCGCGACCCTGGGAGCTTCTCACACAAAACTTGTCGCCGCCCCTCTTTGCTAAGAAATCTCACTAATTATTTCCAGAAAATTATCTCCCGTAATCTTTTTATTGATAATTATTCAGTGGCCATTACAAAACCACACTGCATTTTGAAAGCGAGTAAAAAGCGCGACAAATCCTCAAAGTCCTCTAAAACTACTTGACACATTGCAAAATCAATTATATCTTACCTACTAAGATATTTACTTACCAAGATAAAAATGGATAACAACGTAATCAACCAAATAAGAAAACTGAGCCAACAATATGCCTACACCTCTCTTCAGATGCACGAAGCCATTGCCAGGGAAGCAGGGTTTTCGGGAACCGACCATAAATACTTAGGATTTTTTATCCAAAAAGGAGCAATGACAGCAGGTGAGCTTTCAAATTTAACGGGTCTGACGACAGGTGCAGTGACAGGTTTAATAGACAGATTTGAAAAGAAAAAGCTCGTGAAAAGACAATTTGATAAAGACGACAGGCGGAAGGTTATCATTAACCCGGACATTGAAAAAATAATGGCACTTTTAGAGCCGCTTTATAAGGAATTCCGAAACAAGGCGGAAAATCTTACGGCTTCATTTTCAATTGATGAAATCAAAATCATTGAAACCTACTTTTTAAGGGCGATTCAAATAATGAATGAAACAACAAATACGCTTAACAACAAATAATCGTAAAAATGAAAAATATGAGTTCTTACATTCTTGGTTTTCAGGAAATTGATAAAACAAAGCTGGCAATGGTCGGGGGCAAAGGCGCGAATCTGGGCGAATTATTCGGGATTGACGGTATCTGGGTGCCGGAGGGCTTTTGCGTTACGACGAAAGCTTATAAAGAAATTATCGGGAATAGCGAAGAGTTTAATTCATTGCTGGATCAGTTAGCGATTCTCAAAGCGGATAATAGAAAAGGTATTGGCGAAACCAGTGCAAAAATCCGAAAAGTAATTGAAGAAACAGCCGTCCCGAAAAGCCTCGAAAATGAGATTATTCGCCATCTTAAGAAACTTGGTGAAAAAAATGCTTATGCGGTGCGTTCAAGCGCGACTGCTGAAGATTTACCATACGCCTCTTTTGCAGGACAGCAGGACACCTATCTGAACATCATCGGAAAAGAAGCGATCCTGAAATATATCGGCAAGTGCTGGGTATCGTTGTTTACGGACAGAGCCGTCATCTACCGTTTGCTAAACGGGTTTGACCATCGAAAGGTCTATTTGTCGGTGGTCATTCAGAAAATGATCTTTCCTGATGCGGCAGGGATTATGTTTACAGCAGACCCGGTTACTTCTCATAGGAAAGTATTATCCATTGACGCCAGTTTTGGACTTGGCGAGGCATTGGTTTCGGGAATTGTAAATGCCGATAATTATAAAGTTCGTGACGGCAGGGTTATTGACAAGAAAATTTCTATCAAGAAACTTGCTGTTCTAGCATCGGAAAAAGGCGGCACAAAGCAGCATGAGATCGGGCTGGATCAGCAAAATGTCCAAACGCTTACGGATAAAAAGATTATCGAGCTTGAACGGGTGGGCAGAAAAATTGAGGCTCATTTCGATAAGCCCCAGGACATCGAATGGTGTCTTTATGAAGGTGATTATTATATTGTCCAGAGTCGTCCAATCACTACTTTATACCCCATCCCGGAAGCGAATGATCAGGAAAATCACGTCTATGTATCCGTCGGTCATCAACAAATGATGACTGACGCTATGAAACCATTAGGACTGTCTTTTTTCCTTTTGTTAACTCCCGCACTGATGCGTCAAGCCGGCGGCAGATTGTTTGTTGATGTCACCCAAATGCTGGCGACGCCCGACGGCAGAGAAATTTTATTTAATGTTCTGGGAAAATCCGATCCGCTCAACAAAGACGCGCTGACGACCGTTTTAGAGCGTGGAGATTTTATAAAATTGTTGCCCGGTAACAAGCAGGAACAGGATTCGGGTAAAAGCGGTAAAGGTAAATCCGCTGCTGATTATCAAACGCTGAAAGAATACGATCCGGCAATCGTTTCTGATTTAATCAAGCGCAGCCAAAGTTCGGTTGACAGGTTAAAACAAGACATCAAGACGAAATCAGGACCTGAATTGTTTAATTTTATCCTGGAAGACATCTTGCAATCAAAGAAAAGTAGATCTGATTCCCAAAGTTTCGGCGTGATTATGACCGGAATGAATGCCGCCGCCTGGATTAATGAAAGAATGAACGAGTGGTTAGGCGAAAAAAATGCAGCAGATACGCTTTCTCAATCGGTTCCAAATAATATTACATCGGAAATGGGGCTGGCGCTACTCGATGTCGCCGATGTGATTCGCCCTTTTCACGAAGTAATTGAGTATTTACAGGAAACGGAAGATGAAAACTTTCTGGACAAACTTGATAAGTTTGAAGGCGGCAAGCAAACCCGCGACGCAATCTTGTCTTATCTCGACAAATATGGAATGCGCTGTACCGGTGAAATAGATATTACAAGACCGCGCTGGAGCGAGAAGCCGTTGACGCTTGTCCCCGTGATTTTAAATAACATCAAAAATTTAGAACAAGGTGAAAGCAAGCGAAAATTCGAGCAAGGGCAGCAGGAGGCTCTAGAAAAAGAACACCAGTTATTGGAGCGATTGAAACCACTGCCCGACGGCGAACAAAAAGCCAAAGAAACAAAACGAATGATCAACCTGATTCGGAATTTCGCCGGTTATCGTGAATATCCGAAATACGGAATCGTGAACCGCTATTTCGTTTATAAGCAGGCTCTACTCGAAGAAGCCGAAAAACTAGTAAAAGCCGGTGTCATTCTTGAAAAAGAAGATATTTTCTATCTCAGTTTTGAAGAACTCGGCGAAGTCGTCCGTACCGGCAAACTAGATTATCAAGCCGTCAAGAATCGAAAAGACGAGTTCAAATCGTATGAAAAGTTAACGCCGCCGCGTGTTATCACATCTGACGGTGAAATTATTGCAGGTCAATACAAACGGGAAAATCTCCCAGCCGGAGCGATTGTCGGTCTGGCGGTTTCTTCCGGCGTGATCGAGGGACGAGCGCGCATCATCTTGAACCTTGAAGATGCCTCTCTGGAAGAGGAAGATATTTTAATTACCCGATTTACCGACCCGAGCTGGACAACATTGTTTGTATCCATCAAAGGACTGGTCACCGAAGTCGGTGGACTGATGACCCATGGAGCAGTTATCGCACGTG
>JBDTZT010000274.1:0-5849 GCA_040005005.1 Actinomycetota bacterium | reverse complement strand
TATGAAGAAAACTCTAACTATAGTTCTGCTCTTATTTGTTACTTCTATTTTCTCTCACGCACAAACTCGGGAAGCGCAAGAAATCAAAATCACTTCGACTTGGGGAGGTTTGGGAACGGCTCAGAAGAGTGAACTTTTAATCACTCACAAACCGAAAGGTTATTATGCAAAAGGCGATAAAATCGAAAAACAATTAGTTGAGAATTTACTTAACTCGATTGATGAACCCAAAATAAAAGAATTTCAAGCGGCAAATTTGGGAATTACGCAAGAATGGTTAAATGCAAACGCTGAACCGGGCGTGAAAGAATACGCGGATTATTATTATTCTGTTGCCGCGCCAAATCAGAAAGGTTTATATCTGTCATCATTTAAAAATCTGCAACTTATCGAGAAGGTTTTGTCTTCGGTTTTAAGCGGTGGTTGGACGGATGATTATCCGAGATTCGGAGTTGAAATTACCAAATCGGACGGAAGCAAAACAGCTATTAGTTCGGATGAACAGCCGACTTTTATGCTGCCTTGGGAAATAGTCAGAAACGGCAAAACGACAAAAACCTACAACGCAAATATCTCACGCGCAATAGTGGCTCTTTTACCGAAAAAGTTTGCTAACAAAAAAAGAGTGTCAGGTGAAGATTTAAGGAGTGTTTTAGCAACATTTGTAATGCGCTATATTGAAAAGGATTGGGAACGTGTTGAATCTGAAAATAAAGCAGGAGATACATTAACCGAGTTAAAAAAAACTTATACGATTGTATCTGCCGAGATAAATCCCTATCACGGAGTGGATTTCGGATTAGAATGGGGGAAAGATAAACCGAGTGAAACTAATTTGATTTTGATTTTGAGAAAGAATGATTTCCCGAAAAGTTTTTCGATTCAGCTTAAATTGCCTATCCAAAACGAAAAAGTTGAAAATTTATCTACTTTCCAAAACAAAATAGACAGCTATCAGGATTTAGTTTTCTCTGTTTCGTGGTTAAAAAATTACATTGAAAGTGGAAAAAGAAACGTCGAGCTTCGTTTTATAACAAATCGTTCTTTCAGTGAAAAAGCAATGAAGAAATTTGCCGAAGATATGAATAAAATCGGTAAAAACGAGTTAGTCTCAGAAGTTGAAAAAGAAAAAGAAAATATTGCATTAATAGGAGTCGGAGGCGGCTTGGAATATTATCAATCTTACTGGCTCGTTTTACCAAATAAAAAAGTAATTTTGTGGCGATACAGGTATCCGCTATTGTTAAATTGGAGCGAAAAAGATTTTGAAACAAATGAATGCACTGACAATATTGCTGCCGGATTAAAATGTATTGGAGCAGTTATTTCGACCGATGGAAATATTGTTTCCAAATAAATTACAAATTATTTTATAGCCAATGGATGTAAGCCGAAACTGCAATTTGACAAAATATATTGGTTTATGTTTTCCAGACGTACTTTTGCCATTTCAATGTATTTTTGTTCGATTTCGATTCCGGCAAAGTTGCGATTGAGATTCTGACAAGCTAAAGCCGTCGTTCCTGAACCTAAGAATGGGTCGAGAACCAAATCGCCTTCGCGGGTTGCCGATTGAACGAGCATCTCAATCAGTTTCACGGGTTTTTGCGAAGGATGTCCGACCTTTTCTTTTGACGAGCCTTTTAAACTCGGAACGCGCAAAATATTGGTTGCGTATTTTCCTTTTTCAAGGTGCGTTTTTCGCGCGTCCAAATCTTTATAGCGTTTGTCTTTGAGATATTGTTTGATTGTTACGTCGTCGTAGGAAAGCCGCACCGCATCTTTGTCAAAATAAGGCTTTGCATCTTTCGATTTGCGAAGCACGAGAATCATTTCGTAACACGGCGTAAAACTGTCGTAACGCTCGTTGTAACCGACTGCCCGGTCCCAAATCAGCATATCGTGAAACTGCATTTTGCGGGTCGCCATCGAACAAACGTGAAGCCAGAGATGCTCGCGCTTGCCGAGCTGTCCGAAGATAAAAAAAAGCCCGTCATCTTTCAAAACGCGGGCGGATTTTCTAATCCAATCTTCCGTCCAATCAAGATAATCTTCTTCCGTCTGCCATTGATTATCCCAATCTTCGCCGAGCAAAACCTGAAAATACGGCGGGTCGGCGATGATTGCTTGAAAAGTATTTTCGTCAAGCATACCGAGTTTTTCGCGGCAATCGCCTTGATAAATTTTTGATTGGTTATTTAAGGAAATTTGCATAAATTAAGTGATTATTTTCAAATCTTAAAAACTATTAATTCAACGAATTATATCGCTGTTTTAATGAAATGTACAGTTCAGTTTTTACAACGATCAAAAGTAATTTCACTTTAAATTAGTCTGTCTGTTGATAACTGCGACATCGTAGGTTTGCTCAAAGCGTTTTAATTCTCTAATTCCAATGTTTCAAACTCGGCCAGATTTCGGGCAGCGGCTTTTTCGTCTTGCGACAGATGAGGATTTTGTATTTTTCGTAGCTGTCCGAATATTGATTATTTACTTCGGTTTTTTCTTCCGTAGATTCGCAGTTTTTTTCCGCATCTTCTTTGGCGGCGCCGAGCAGAATCAAAACTTCGCCCGAGTACTGGCGCGGTCCCCACACGAAATAACTCTGGTGCGGGCTGATCGCTTTCGGCAAATTATATTTCCCGCCGAAGAAATCAATCGCACCCGCTTCGCCGTAATTGCTCGCGTAAATTCCCGCTTTTTCACGTTCTTCAGGCGGCAGATTATTGTAAACGTCGGCGACTTTCGCAACCATTTCCGGCCAGCCGAATTGGTCACTGAAAATCTGCTGGAGCCGGCTGTCGTGTCCGACTTCGGATTTCGGCGGTTTGAATCCGATCGTTTCCTGATAAGAAATTAATTTTTCGACCGATAAAACCGGCAGGACAACCGGCGCGACAACCGCTGCTAAACCGACAATCAAAACCGGCAAAGCATATTTTATAAAACGCAGAGCGCGGATTTTTTCGATCAACTGCTCCCAGAAAATCGCGCCGCCCGCGAACATCATCGGATAAATCGGCACGAGATAATAATCTTTGGCTTTGAGATAAATCATCAGCGCGAGCAGTAGGAGATAGCAAATACCGAGAAAACGAAATCGGCGCCCGTTCTTGTCGGCGAGAAAAAACCAGATTCCCATAATCCAAACGGGAAAGCTCATTGGTAATAAACCCAAAACTTGTGAAACGAAAAATTGAAGCGGCGACATGACGACGTTTTTGCCTGATTTTTGAACGTTTTGCAAAAGTTCGAGCGTGGCAAAATCGTTCTGAAATTGCCAGATGATATTCGGCAGAAAAATCAGTAAGGCAATCGCACCGCCGAGCCAGAAATATTTTTCGAGAAAAACTTTTCGCGTTCGTGTCAAAAGCAATCCGACGACGAGCGCAAAGCCGAAAAACAGCATCGAGTGTTTATTCATCAAGCCAAGTCCGGCGAATAAACCGAAGAAAAGCCAGTTGATCGACGGATTTTGGATCTTAGATTTTGGATTTTGGATTTCCTGCGGAGGATCGTCCGATTGGCTTTTGACCGCGCGAACGGCGAAATAAACGCAGAGCATCCAGAAAACCGGTTCGAGTGAGTTCATCGAAAACAAATTGTCAATCGCTAGATACATCGGGACGCATAAAACGCAGAGACAGGCGAGAAACGCCGCGAATCTTTTGCCGCCGAATTCTTTAACTAAAAGCGCGGTCAGAAAAACTTTTAACGCGCCCGCCAGAGCCGGAATAAATCGCAGCGCAAAGAGCGAATCGCCAAACAAAACACGGCTCGTTTTGGCCATCAGCGCAACCATCGGCGCGTGGTCCGGATAACCCCAGGCGAGATGTTCGCCGCAGGCAATAAAATAAAGTTCGTCGCGGAAATAACCGTAGTTTGAATTGAAGATAAAATGCAAAAGGAGTTTGAAGGCGGCGAAAAAAACTCCGATCGCGAGCGGTGCAAGCCAAAAATTTTGCGCCCGTTGGTTTGTTTTTAACTCATTCATAGAATTTCAATTTATTCGCGGCAGTAAAAATTTATTGACGGGAATCGGTCAATCGTTTAAACGATTTTCGAGTTCGATCAATTTTGCAATAAACGATTTTCTTTTCGGTTCGGCAAATTCGTTGGCTTGCTGAATCGTTTGAAAAAGTTCCCACGAATCTTCGCTGACGAGACGCGCGGCGCGCATCAGTTCTTCGTAGGAAACGGTCGCGAGTTCGGAATCGCCGACGTGCAGCTCGTCCAAAGCGCGGGCGACAAAATGCGTCAGGGCTTGCACGTGCGCCATTTCCGCATCGTGTTCGGCGGGCGATTTTTCAAAGACTTGCAGTTTTAAGTTTTCAACCAAAAATTGTTTGATGTGTTCGCTTTTATCGGTTCGCAAAGGACACAGCGCAATGCGCATTCCGGCAATTCCGGCGCGTCCGCTCTGCGGTCCGAAAAGCGGATGCGTGCCGATAATTTCGACCGATTCGGGTAAATGCGCACGCATCAATTCGAGCGGTTTCACCTTGACCGAGCAAACATCAAAACACATTGCGTCCGCTCGCAGAAACGGCGCGGCGCACCTCAGGACAACTTCAAAACTTTTCAGCGGAACGGCGAAAATAACGATTTTTTTGCTGACCGCAGTTTCAAAATCGCGCCACTTGACACCGATTGTTTCGGCTTCGTTTTTAAGGTCAGCGTGGTCGCAAACCGTCACGTCAAAAAAGAGCGCGAGATGCTGCGCCATAAATTGCCCGAATTGTCCGAAGCCGATAATTCCTATTTCAGTCATTAGTCATTAGTCGAGAGTCGAGAGTTATGTTTTGTCGCCGTTGTTACGCACTGATAATTCAGACTCACGACTCCTGACTCTCGACTCTCGATTCATTAACGAGTTGCTTGATTTCCTCAATTTTCTCCCTCGCAGCATCTTCGCCGAGCTTGATAAATTCATCCATTTTGCCAATTTCGTCGGGGCGAAGATGCGCGATGTTTGGAATGATAACGACATCGGCGCGGTAATGCTGACTTTTTCCGGCGGTGCGCAGCAGCATCATCGTGGATTGGAAAAGAACGCCAAGAAAAGTTGCCGGCAGATTCCAATACGTTGCGCCGCAAGCGTTGACATCAACCGCAATAATGATTTCCGCACCCATTTTTTTGACAGTTTTGGTCGGTACGAGCGATACCGCGCCGCCGTCAATCAAATTTTTACCGTCGTATTCAATCGGCACGAAAACACCCGGAATCGCACAACTCGCCCGCAGCGCCGTTGCCAGATCGCCTTTGTCTTTGAAGACGACTTCTTCGCCCGTTTCGAGCGCACAGGCAACCGCCGCAAACGGGATCGGCAAATCTTCAATGTTTTGAAAGGGCAAGTTTTTCTTGAGAAGTTCGCCCATCGGCGCGTTTTTTGTCGTGCGCCATGTGCGCCGCCAGCCGTTCGCCCGTCGCGTTGAGGCCGTTGGCCCGCGCACCGACGGGCAATTGCGCGCGCTTCAAATGCGTTTCGACGCGCCTCGCATCGGTTGCGGGACACAATCCACGGGTCGCCGAGTAACGCATCGCCAGCGCCATTCCCGCAGCGACCGCTTCGCCGTGCAGCAGCCGGTCGGAAAAGCCGGTTTCCGCTTCGAGGGCATGACCGAACGTGTGGCCGAAATTGAGCAGCGCGCGGACGCCGGTGGTTTCGTGCTCGTCGGCGGCGACGACCGCGGCCTTGGCCCGGACGCTGGTGGCAATGGCGTATTCGAGCGCAGCGGGATCGCGCATCATCAGCGCATCGAGATTGGCGTCCAGCCAGTCGTAGAATGTGGCGTCCCCGATCAGCGAATATTTCAGGACTTCGGCATAGCCCGAACGCAATTCGC
>JBDTZT010000273.1:0-5852 GCA_040005005.1 Actinomycetota bacterium | reverse complement strand
GCGTTTTGCCGAAGAAGAACGTCCGTTTGCCGTGCAAATCTTTGGCGGACAACCTGAACGGATGGCTCTCGGCGCGGAAATGGCAGAGGAAGAAGGCGCGGATATTTTAGATGTCAATTGCGGTTGTCCGGCGCCGAAGGTCGTCAAACACGGCGGCGGTTCGGCACTGCTCAAAGATATGCCGCGAATGGAAATTATTCTCAAAGCGATTAAGAATGCAATTACGATTCCGCTGACTTTGAAGATGCGCGTCGGTTTTTCGGATTCGACGATTAATTGCGTCGAAGTTGCCAAAATGGCGGAGCAGTGCGGCGTTGAACATATTCAGGTTCACGGACGCACCCGCGAACAAGGCTACAAGGGAATGGCAAACTGGGATTTGATCGGCGCGGTCAAAGATTCGGTTTCAATTCCCGTTTCGGGCAACGGCGACATCACGACGATTGAATACGGAATGAAACGCTGGAAAGAAACCGGTTGCGACGGAATCTTGATCGGTCGCGGTTCGATGCAGAATCCGTGGATTTTTCGCCAATTCGATGACGCCTTAAACGAGCGCGAAATTTTTCAGCCGGATTTGGCGGAAAAAAAGTCAGTCCTGCTCGAATTCTTTGAAATGGTGCGCGAAGAAATGCCCGAAATGCCCGCACTCGGCAAGATGAAACAGCTCGCCGGACAATTTACGAAAGGACTTGTCGGCGGCGCACAGTTTCGTCAAACGCTTTATCATTCGCATTCGGCAACCGAGATTTTGGACAACATCACGACTTATTTTGAAACTTTGCAGCAACGCCAAACTTTCGGTGACGGACAGGTTGAAGCCGATAAAGATTTACTGATTGATTCGTGCGATGCTTTCAACCCGAAACTCGCCGCAAAAACCTTCGATGACGAAGTAAATTTAATATGAAATTACAAAAATTTGTTTTTATCGTGTTTTTTCTGGTAGTTTCTTCACAAGTTTGTTTTTCGCAAACGATGATCAAAATCAAACCTATCCCAACGCCGCCGACCGTTTCGTCAGCCGTCAAATCTTCGCCCGCTTACGCCGAAATTCTTTTGCGGAAAACCGAACTTTTGGCGGAACTCGAATCGTTGCTCGTCGAATACACCGAAGAATATCCGAAGGTCAGTGAATTGCGATTTGAAGCCGGATCGCTTCAGAAAGAATTAGACCGACTGCTTGCCGTAAATCCGGCAGAAACCGGAAAATTAACGACGGCTTTGGGTAAATTGATGGTGCGGAAAAGCGAACTCGAAACCGACCTTTGGGGTTTGCAAAAACAATTTAACGACCAACACCCGGACGTCAAACGCGCCAAACGCAAAGCTGAAATTTTTGAAGCCGCAATTCAGGAAATTCTTCAGCCCGTAAAAAAATCCGATTAGTTCAAACAGTTTCGGGATAGACCATAAAGATATTTAAAACACATTGATGAGCAGCGTATTTGTCGAAAGCAAAAATTATAAGGGCAATAATTTTACCGGGCAGAAATTTAAAAAAGGTGAATATGAAAATTGCACTTTTACCAACTGTATTTTCTCGAACACAGATTTATCCGAAATGATTTTCTCCGAATGTGAATTTGAGGATTGCGATTTGAGTTTGGCTAAATTAAGAGATAGTGCATTCAGAGATGTTAAATTTATAAACTGTAAGCTTTTAGGTCTGCATTTTGATGAATGTAATGTTTTTCTGCTTTCGTTCGACTTCAAAAACTGCGTTCTCAATTTTTCTTCATTTAACAAGCTAAAATTAAAGGGCATCCATTTTGAAGACTGCAAACTTGAAGAAGCGGAATTTATAGAAACTGATTTAACCAAAGCAGTCTTTAAGAATTGTGATTTAAAAAGAGCGGTTTTTGAAGGCACAATTTTAGAGAGTTCGGATTTGCGAACGGCTTTTAATTTCTCAATTAACCCGGAAACCAATCGAATTAATAAAGCATCATTTTCAACCCAAAATGTTGTCGGGCTTTTAGATAAATACAACATCCGCATAGAATAATTGAAAACATCGTCAGACATTTAAAATAAAAAATAAAAAAAGGAGAACTGCAAGGTTCTCCTTTCTTAATTTAGTTTCGGCAATTTTCTACGGTATTACCAGTCTTTGCGTCGGGTCGCCAAAGAAAATATAGGTCCGCCGCAGATCGTTACCGTCATACAGCATTTTTGTCTGCCGCGCCGCTTCGCCGATCGGCATTCCGGTGAAAACTTTTTGGTAAAAGTCTCTGGCGAAATATTCCTGCTGTTCAGCTCCATTCCAGCCCGAAGCTGCCCAAACCGCATTTGCCCCGCCAAAATTTTGTTTCAGGACGGCTTCGCCAAGTGAATTAATATTAGTTTCGGCAAAATCGCCGTTCAAACAATTGATCATCACCATAAGTGAAGTTCTCTTCGGATTGATCAGACTTGGCGCGTCCACACTACGGAAAATTTGTCCACTTGCCCAAGATCCGATTGAAGCATGTCCAAAATAGTTAATAATCGCCGCGCCCGAATTTATCCGATTTATGATGCTGCTGCGAACAACCGCCGGGGTTTGTCCGGCATTATCAAGATAATTGACCGTGATGCCGGTCGGAATCGAGGTTGCCATATTGCGTGAACCGGCCGCGAAATCGTAATTGATTGGGGCATCAGAAACGAAATGCACACCGCGCTGATTAACATCCTGCATCGTCATCGGTTCGGCACCATTGATTTTGTCCAACATCATTTCGAGTTCGTATTGGTCTTTCGCGGGCAGTCTGCCGGTAGCAATCTCGCCAACGCTATCATCATCAAAATCCGCCATCATTTCGTCGGAAACGGTTTCCATATTCCAGGTGTCCGTGAGCATAGTCGGAACACGATTGTTATTGTAGCCGCCGAATCCCGTATAATTTCGCGGATCAACGCTGGCGTCGCCGGCAAACATCGCAAAATCAGGTTTGACCGCCCAATTCTGCTTGGCGTATTGCAAAAATAAACGGATCGCTTCCGCGCTTTTGATGCCGTTGTTGAATTCGTCGTAAATATCCTCGATATCAACTATTTCCGTCTGAATTCCGCGCAAACTGTGTGAACTCTGAAAATCTAAAAGTGATTTATTAAACTCACGCGGCGCAATGATAATAAATTTTGCTTGATTTTGCGTGTTTCGCAAATCCGAAGGATAGTTTCTAATTAATGGGGTGGCCGCAAAAAGCTGCGCGTCTTCGCCCTGCGCCAACATCACTCGCGCACTCGCCGCCGATGCCACCGTGACCGAATAAGTTCCGTCTGTTTCAAGTTGGCTGGACGGTGCGTATTCAATCACCTGAATCGGATTCGTAACGTCGAACACGCGCACTCGCTGACTCGTAAAACCTTTCAATTTCACGGATTGTCCGCCGTTGACGCTGAAATCAAGATGATTGTTCTGCGCCTTCAAACGGCGCGGGTAACTGATGCGAACGGCTTCGGTAATATTAATGTCCGACGAACCGCCAACCCCTTGTAAAGTTACCGTATTTACACCTTCGACCAATCCCGCCAGCGGAATATTCGCCGTCCATTCGATTCGGTCGTAAAAAGAAAAATTGATCTGTCCGATTATTGTTCCGTTCAATACTACCGAAACCTGATGAGCCACTGAGGTCAAACCTTGCAAATCAACGCCCAAGGTTGCGGTTTGTCCGCTGTCGGTCGCAATATCGCTGAGATTCAATGTCTGATTCGATGCCGTTGTATTGACAACCGCGCCAAACCAATTTTCGCGGGCACCATTCAAAATCGAACTAACGCGATAAATTTTGTCCTTTCTTTCCGCCGTAATGCGTGTCCAACCGTAAGCTGCGGATGGAAGAAACGTTTGCGTAACGAGGTTTATTCTTTGTCCGGCGGTCGTGTCCGTCATCAGCCAATAAACATTCGCGTCGGTTTGAAGCGTATCAACCGGAAGACCGAAAAAATCCAGTGAGCCGTCCGCATTAACAACCATCGGCTGTTCAACACCACCGGCAAAAAGCCGCCAGTTAGCTGACTGCACACCATTAAATCCGTTATCCGCTAAACTCTGGGCGTCAACCCGATAAATTCCGCGATTGCGAACCTCAATTTTAAGAGCGTTCGGGTCGTTTGTCAGCAAACCGTTTTCTAATGATTGCACATTTTGAACGGCATTCCTTTTCAAAACAGGCGTCAAAAAATCAACTTTATCAATCTGCTGCCGCTGACCGTTTGCGCTGTTGTTGAGTTCTGAAAGCGTTTCCGATTCGCTCGCCGCGTCAGGCTTTTCAAAGCTGATTTGCGGGAAAAACGGTCCGAACCAGCGGCTCTGCGTATTGATGTCAACCGCTTCAAGCCAGTAATAAGAATTCATCGAATCGGTGCGGTCGTAAAAATTATATTCGCTTCCCGCCGGCAAAATTCCGTTGCCGACTTTGAGTAGACTTCCCGCCACCATTGCTTCGTTGACGAGATGTTTTTCGCCTTTATCTTCACGCCAGATTCTGAATCCGAGCGTGTTCTGCTCAAAACTCGTTTTCCACGAAAGTTTGGTGACGCCGGAAAGTACTTCGGCTTGGAAACCATCCAATTTTATATCGGAGGTAATTTTTCGCTTTGCCGAAGGCTTTGCAACGGTTTTTGATTTATCGCCTGCCGCTTTCACATTGAAGGAAAACGAAATCATGGCAAAACTAAAAACTAAGGATGCAGACAAGATTTTTCCGCATATTTGATTCGCTATTTGGACACTTTTATTTTTACCAAACATTATTAGATACTTCCTAGATGGATTTGGAATTTTCGGTATGTTCCGAAAATGTTGAAATTTTGAAATGTAGTATTGATTTCGGGGACTAATGTGTGGAATTTCAGTCAATTTGAACGAACATCAAACTGAATAAATTTTTCCGCCATATCTAATTTAGACTGTTTTGTTTTGTTTTGTCAAGAAAAATATTGTTTAACGCAAATGAATAAGCCATCGTTCATTTTGACCGATGGCTTATTCAAAAAGAAAGAATTTAAATTGAGTTATTGTTTATTCCGCAGTTTAATTTCCATTTTCCCGCCCTTGCGCGTAACCGTAATAGTTTTACCGTTAAAAGGTTTTGGAAAGATAGTTTCATCGGAAAATAGTTGTTTATCAATGGCTTCGATAACATCATCTTCCTTAATCCCGGAGCGTGCTGCCGTTCCGTTCTCCGTTAAAGAATTAACTGTCCATTTTCCGTTGCGTAAAATTCCATCAATTCCGAGAATTAATAAAACATCTTTCACTGAGATTGAATTTATTTTAAGGAAGTTCGCTGAACTCTGCGGGGCAATATTCGAATTTATATTCGGTTGTATTACAGTTGGAGGTTTCACGCCCAAATCTTTCGAATTCGTAATAGAATCGTTTTTATTTTGTCGCACTATTAATTTATTCGAGTTTTGAGGATTATGTTCGGCAACTTGCAGCGGCTGTTTTTCAAATTTTTTCGGCATTTCTTGGTTCAGAACCGAAACCGTTAAATTTTCAGCGGTTTGTTCCTTTGAAATCGGAGCGGTGTAATTTGCGACTTGCGTATTTTGCGGCACGGAAGGATTTTGTTTTACGGAACTTTCCGCCAGAATTTGATTGTTTTTTGACGACCAAAATCCGCTGTTGTAAACCAGCAAACCGAGAACAAAAATCATTGCTAAAGCGGGCCAAGCATAGCGAAAGGCAAAGCCTAAACGCGGCTGAAAATCGCTTGGTTGGCAGCTGGCGATTCGTGCTTTAAGCTTGAAATCAAAGTCTTTCGGTGCATCAATGCGCTTGAGAGCAAAGCAGATTTCACGAATTTTTTGTTCGTCTGCGCTTAAAATTTCGGTTTCGTTTTTTGGTTCTTCGT
>JBDTZT010000272.1:0-5859 GCA_040005005.1 Actinomycetota bacterium | reverse complement strand
TCGGCGGCGCGGGTAATGATTTGGTCGCGGCTCTGGCAATTGACGACGACGACAACATTTATATCGCGGGAGAAACGGTTTCGACCGATTACCCGACGACCGTCGGCGCGTATGACCGCACCTTTAACGGCGCGAGCGACGGATTTGTGATGAAAATCAACGCGCCGGACAATTCTTCGCAGACGACGGTTTTGAACGTCACCGTTCCCGGAAATTCGGTAGCGGGCGCGGAAAAATTCGTCGCGCAGATTCAAGCGGGCGATACGGTAAAGATTGACAATATCGGCGGCACGGTCAATTTCAACACACAGGCAAGCCCGACTTGCACGGGTTCGGGCGTGGTTTATAACGTCAACGCCAACGGTTTGCTACGAAGCACTTTTGAAGAGCCGAGCCAGCAACTTTGTTACGACGAGCCGTGCACCGACCCTTTGACGGCGGCGAACAACGGGCACGCCGGACTTTATATAATGCGCGGCGCGGCGAAAACCTTTATCGGTTTGAGCGGCACGGTTTTTACGGCGACCGCCGACCAGCCGCTTTATCTCGGCGTCAACGATTGTTCCGGCGCGGGAAGCGGTGCGCCGAACAGCGGTTCATTTACAGCCAGAGTAACAATCACTCCCGCTTCGACGCAGACGACGGTTTTAAATGTTACCGTTCCCGGAAACTCCGTCCCGAATGCTGAAAAATTTGTAACGCAGCTTCAGGCGGGCGACGCGGTTACGATTGATAATATCGGCGGGCAAGTAACTTTCAGTTCAATTGACGGAACTAACGGCTGTATTTACAATGTCAACTCTAATGGTCTTGACCGCGCTCTTTATAACGACAATTCGGTTGTTTGTTACAACTCCAGCTACAGCCCCAATGACCCGTTACGAGGAGCGGGCGAAGGACACGCCGGATTATATATGATGCGCGGCACGACGAAAACATTCGTCGGTTCGAGCAGAAAGACTTTTACCGTAACGGCTGACCAACCGCTTTATCTCGGCGTAAATGATGCAGACTCCGCGCCGAATACCGGCTCGTTCAACGCCCGCGTAACCGTCGTTCATCCGGCGACGACGACGCTCAACGTCAATGTTCCAGGCAATGCGGTGAAAGACGCAGAAAAATTCGTGACGCAATTAAATGCAGGCGACCAAGTAACTATCAACAACATCGGCGGGCAAGTGAATTTCGATTCGCTTGATAACACCAATAACTGTCCTTACGTTGTCAATGCTAATGGTCTTGACCGAGCTATTTACAACGATAATAATAATGTTCTTTTTTGCTACTACAGCGAGTGGACTCCTAATGATCCTTTACAAGGCGCAAATAACGGACACGCCGGACTGTATATGATGCGCGGCGCGCAAAAAACTTTCATCGGTTTGAGCGGAGCGACCTTCACCGCCGCCGCCGACCAGCCGCTCTATCTTGGGGTAAACGATGTTGGCAATTTTAATGGTGCCGCTACCGCGCCGAACAGCGGCTCGTTTAATGCGATCGTAACGATTAACCGCGCCGCGACCGTCGAGCCGACTTTGAGCGCGGATACCGTCGGCGTTCTGGAAGGAAATTCGGGAACTAAAAATGCGACGTTCACCGTTTCGCTTTCTCCGGCGAGCGACCAGACCGTAACCGTCCGCTATCAAACCGCCAACGGTACGGCAACCGCCGGAACGGATTATGCGGCAACCGGCGGCACGCTGACCTTCGCGCCCGGCGAAACGTCGAAAACGGTAAATGTTCCCGTCATCGGCGACACTCTGGACGAACCGGCGGAATATTTCACGCTCCAGCTTATCAATCCGACGGGAGCGCAAACCGTCATCCCGCGAGGGAGAGCCAACATCACCGACGACGACGCGGTTCCCGCAATCGGCATCACCGACGCGACCGTAACCGAAGGCAATTCGGGAACGACGGGCGCGACCTTCAACGTCTCGCTTTCAAACTTGAGCGGCAACATCGTTACGGTAAATTACGCCACCTCAAACGGCACGGCGACCACCCCGACCGATTACACGGCGACGAGCGGCACTTTGACCTTCGCGCCCGGCACAACCTCGAAAATTATTACCGTTCCAATCATCGGCGACACAATCGTCGAACCGAACGAAACCTTCAACGTCAATCTTTCGAGCGCGACCAACGCGACTATCGCCGACGCGCTCGGAATCGGCATAATTACAAACGACGACGCCTGCTCGTATTCGCTCTCGTCCGCGTCGCAAAGCGTTCCGGCAAACGGCGCGAACGGCTCGTTTGGCGTAATCGCGCAAACCGGCTGCGCATGGACGGCGGGAACGACGGTAGGCTGGATAACCGTTACCGGCGGCGCGTCCGGCGGCGGAAACGGCGCGGTAACTTTCACCGTCGCGGCAAACACGGGCGCGGCGCGAACCGGAACGATTATCGCTGCCGGTCTGACCTTTACCGTTACGCAGGCGGGCGCGACTTCCACAACGAACAAAGCGTTTGATTTTGACGGAGATAATAAAACGGACATCGGAATTTTTCGTCCGAATGTCGGCGAATGGTGGATTCAGCGAAGCTCGAATCAACAGACTTTTGCCCTGCAATTCGGCACGTCAACCGACAAAATCGCGCCCGCCGATTTTACCGGCGATGGCAAAACTGATATTGCTTTCTGGCGTCCTTCAAACGGTTTCTGGTTTGTGCTGAGAAGTGAAGACTACAGTTTTTATTCGTTTCCTTTCGGCACGAATGGAGACATTCCCGTGCCTGCCGATTACGACGCGGACGGCAAAGCTGACGCGGCAGTATTTCGCCCATCAACGGCAACATGGTATATCAATAAATCAAGCGGCGGCACAATTATTCAACAATTCGGAGCGAATGGAGACATTCCGGCAGTCGCCGATTATGACGGCGACGGAAAATCCGACATTGCGATTTGGCGTCCGTCCGTCGGACAATGGTGGATTCAAAGAAGTACAGCCGGAACAATCGCCTTTACTTTCGGAAACAGCAACGATAAACCTGTCGAGGGCGATTACACAGGCGACGGCAAAGCCGATGTTGCTATCTTCAGACCTGCGACGGGCGAATGGTTCGTCCTGAGAAGCGAGAATCAAAGTTATTATTCGTTTCTTTTCGGCATTTCGACTGATATTCCTGCGCCAGGTGATTACGATGGCGACGGACGCTTTGACGCTACGGTTTTCCGTCCTTCAAACAATACCTGGTTTGTGCAACGCTCTACGGCGGGAACTTTAATTCAAAGTTTTGGACAAAGCGGAGATAAGCCTGTTCCTAATGCTTTTGTGCCTTAGCTGAATTAATCTGAAACTTAAAAATTTCAATTAAAGTTAAATTTGTGAAACAAGAAAAGATCCGTAAATTTAATTTTTGCAGCTTCAATCTGAAAACGTCCCAATTTATTGTTAAAAATTAAAAGTATATTTTATTCTCAAAATAATGAACATTATAAGAATCAGAACTCTTAGCGGACCGAACATATTTAGCTACCGACCGACTCTGATGATGCAGCTTAAATTAGAAGAAGCGGATGAAAAATCTTTCACGGAAAATTCTGATTCTATAGCTCGACTTAAAAATTTATTGCCGCCTTCAATTATCTCAAACAGTAAAATGCGAGAAATTCGCACGGCGAGAAACGATTTGGCGGAAACGATCAAAAATACTGCGCTGGGTTTTATGAACCTTGCCGGATTAGGCGAGCTCGGCGGCAGCGTTCGTTTTTCCGGCGATCCCGGAATTTACGAAATTGCCGTCGAATACGAAAAGGAAGAAGCGGCCCGGATTTTGTTAGAAACGGCGGTCGAAGCGGTTGAAGCCGCGTTTGTAAATGAATCTTTTGACATCGCTGCTAAAATTGCCGAAGCCCAAACGATTGCCGAAACTTCTGAACAGGACGATTCGACTTCCCATTCCAATCAAAAACCGGGAATTCCGATTGTCGCGATCACCGGCACAAACGGAAAAACGACGGTCACGCGGCTGACGGCCTATACTTTATTACAAACCGGCTTGAATATCGGCACCACGACGACTGACGGTATTCTTTTAAACGGTGAAATTATCGAGCGCGGCGACACGACCGGACCCGCATCGGCACGAACAATCTTAGAAAATCCGGCGGTTGACATTGCTGTTTTGGAAACCGCTCGCGGCGGAATAATGCGGCGCGGTTTAGGTTGGGATTGGGCGGATATTGCCGTTATCACGAATATCACCGAAGATCATATCGGGCAGGATGGCATCGAATCCGTTGCGGATCTGGTTAATATTAAATCGCTGATTGCCGAGCGCGTGCGCGAAAACGGAACACTCGTCTTAAATGCCGACGATGCCGAATCCGCCGCTTTAGCCGGTTATCAGGCAGTTTTGAAAATAAAAAAGAAAATCGTTTATTTTGCGATGTCGGAAGAAAACCCAATTCTGAAAAAACATTCGGCAATGGGCGGAAGCGTTTATTTTGTACGGAATAATTGGATTTGCGAGCGGCGCGGCGCGGAAGTTTTGCCGATTGCCGAAACGACTAAAATTCCGATTGCGATGAAAGGCACGGCGGATTTTCAGATTCAGAATGCGATGGCGGTTTCCGCCGTCAGCCGCGCCCTTCGTTTATCGCCCGAACAAATCGCCGCCGGACTTTACAATTTTCAAAATGCCGTTCACAATCCGGGCAGAAGTAATTTTTACCGTGTCGGCAAAGGTTTTGCGCTGATTGATTACGGGCATAATCCGAAGGCTTTGGAAGCAATTTGCCGAATGACTTCGCGTTGGCACGATAAAACCATGACGGGAATTATCAGTTTTCCGGGCGACCGGCGCGACGATGTGATCGAAGCTGCCGGACGCATCGCGGTTGCCGGATTTGACCGGATTATCGTTAAGGGCGATATCAATTTACGTGGGCGGGAAAGCGGAGAAGTTGCGCAAATGCTATGCCGTCTGGTGCTCGAAGCAGGTAATCAAAGCGAATGCAAAATTGTTCTCGACGCGGCGCAGGCATTTGAAGATGCAATTGCCGGAATCAAGGAAAATGAAGTCGTTGTATTTTTCTACGAAAAGCTCGCGCCCGTTTTGGCAACGCTCGAAAAATACGGCGCGGTTGCCGCACACGAATTTTAAGCGTCGTATATTTCCACATCAATCGGCTTGAAGCTGTAATTGTTCGACATTTCGGCGGAACACGCCGTGATGCCGAGAATTAAATCCATTTCCGCCCGAAAAACGATGTAATCTCCCGCTTTTGAAGGCGGCGGGTCAATCTGCAGTTCGCCCGAATCCAAAACGACAACGTTCATAAAAACATTGAAGGTGGTCGGAATCATATCGGGCGGAATGCCGAATTGCGCCAGATTCGTGTAAAGATTTTCAAAACAACTCGGATGATATTCGTGATTGTTGTAAATGATTTTGAAAGTTTCGGGACTGCACGGAGTCAACAGAAAATCGTGGCGACCGACTGTATCTTCAACAATCGCCAGCATCGGTCGGCTGCGGTTTGAATAAAGCAGATTTCCGGTCGTCAAATAAATTTTGTTGGCGTAATCAATTGTCCGACCGGACGAAAGCCATTCCGCAATGTCATCAAGCGCGAATGCCGTCAAATCAGAAACCTGTTCGCCATTTGGATCAATAATTTTTAGAAGTTGACCTTTTTTAATCGTTAAGCCGATTCCGGTTTGCGGTTCGAGATGATATTTTTCCAACATTTGAATTCTAAACTGAAAGAAATTTTAATTTTAATCCTCTGATTTTTAAAACTTATTCATCAGCGCGTGAAACGGACATTTCCATTCATGTTCCACGGCGCGTCCCGAATACTGACGAGCTTCGCTCTGCGTTCCGAAGTCGCTCAAATTCGGATTG
>JBDTZT010000271.1:0-5861 GCA_040005005.1 Actinomycetota bacterium | reverse complement strand
TGATCTCAAACTCCGGACGCCGAAATTCCGCGAAGACCAGTTTCGCGACCTTTTCAAACAGGAAAACCCGAAGGAAAAACAACCGCCGACGCAAGTTTCGCCAACGCCGACTCCGCAACCGTCGCCATCAGTCAGCCCAAGTCCGCAACCGTCGCCGTCACCGGCTGCTTCGCCTGAAAAAAAAGACGATTCAAAGCAGACGGAAATTGTTTTTGAAGAGATTCGCAAACGTCTGAGCCTGATAAATACGGGCGTTGATGTCGGCAGCCAAACAATCAGTCCCGACGGAAAAACCGTTCTCGTTCTCGCGGCGGCGGAAAATCAGTTTAATCTTTATACGATTTCGCTCGATGATTTGGCAAGCGACAATTCGGCAAAACAAATTACTTCGACTGCCGGTTTCAAATCGAACGCACAGTTTTCGCCCGACAGCAAAGAAGTTTATTACATCGAAAACGGTCGCGTGAATATCGTCAGCCTGGACCGCCGCGAAGTTCGCCCGCTTGCTTTGAGTTTGGAAATGAACGTCAATTTTGCTGCCGAGAAGATGGAGATTTTCAAACAAGGCTGGCGTTATATGCGCGACAATTTTTATGATGACAAGTTTCACGGAGCGGATTGGAACGCGGTGTTTTCAACTTATGAGCCGCTCGTGCAAAGTGCGCGGACAATGGACGAAGTGCGCCGTTTGATGAATCTGATGGTCGGCGAGCTGAACGCTTCTCACCTCGGCGTTTTCGGGGCGTCCGCATTCACGGCAACGCCAATCGGTAAATTGGGCCTGCGTTTTGACCGCAACGAATATGAAACCAGTGGTCGTTTACGGATTACGGAAATTATTACCTTGAGTCCCGCCGACATCGTTAAAAATATCAGTGTCGGCGATTATCTTTTGGCGGTTGACGGCGTGAGCATAAATAACAAAACTAATTTGGACGAACAACTCGAAAACAAAACCGGCAAACGCGTGGTGCTGAGTGTTTCGGCAAATGCGGATGGCTCAAACAAACGCGAAGCGATCGTTAAACCAATTTCGACCGGTGCGGAAAAACAGCTTCTTTATCGCCAATGGGTTGAGGCAAATCGTGAATACGTGGCTAAAATCAGCAATGGCAAAATCGGCTATGTTCATCTGCCTGATATGTCACAGAATTCGCTCGAACAGCTTTATATTGATTTGGATGCGGAAAATCAGTCGAAGGAAGGCGTGGTCATTGACATTCGCAACAATAATGGCGGTTTTGTTAATCCGTATGTAATTGATGTTTTATCCCGCAAAGGTTATCTGACGATGAAGGAACGCGGGTCATGGGACGTTCCGGCGCGTTCCGCACTCGGTCAGCGTTCGCTCGAACGGCCGACGGTTTTAGTCACTAATCAGCATTCGCTATCGGATGCCGAAGATTTGACCGAAGGCTATCGCTCGTTAAAACTCGGCAAGACGGTCGGCGAACCAACGGCGGGCTGGATTATTTTTACGTGGAACGTCAATCTTTTTGACGGCACGGCGTTTCGTCTGCCGCGCCAGCGTATTTTGGGCAGCGACGGAAAAGATATGGAACTCAATCCGCGCCAGGTTGATGCGCCTGTAACGCGACCAATCGGCGAGAGTTTGACGGGTAAAGATTCCCAGCTCGACCGCGCCGTCCGCGAACTTTTGGGAAATTAAAGTAATTTGAGTTCGACGTAAGGTATTCAACGACTGGAGCGAGCGGGTGAAAACAAACGTCTAAAAAGTTTTTGTTTGATTTCACTAACTTTTTCACTTTTTCGCTTCTGATGAAAATAATTTGAGTTCTTCCGCGTCGTGCGGCTGCGCGATCAATCTTTCAAACTTGAAACCGAGTTTTTCGAGTAATCTGCCCGAACTTTCGTTATCTTGCGAAGTAATGGCAAGAACGCGCTTTAGATTTAATTTTTCCCTTCCGTATTTCATCACCGCATTTGCCGATTCAAAAGCGTAGCCTTTCCGCTCAAACTGCGGCAAAAACGCAAAACCGATGTCAGCCTCAGGCAAAGAATCGCGCCTCACAAAACCGCAAATTCCGATTGGAATTTGGCTTTTGGTTTTTGGCTTTTGGTTTTTGGATTCAATGGCCGAAACCTGCGAGTGAACAAGGGTGTTTTCGATTGCAGATTTCACAAACTCCGATTTCAATTCAACCGCATAAAGCCCGAAACCGTTTTCCGCGTAGCTCTTTTGGTAACGGCTTTCGATAAATTCGCGCGCTTGCTCTAAATTTCGTATGTTGCGGTCGCCGATATATTTGATAAACGACGGCTGATTGAGCAAATCAAGCATAAATTTATCATCGCTTTCGACGATTTCACGCAAGATCAAGCGTTCGGTTTCAAGAATTTTCATTCGATAATATTTTGCAGAAATAAAAAGCTATTTCGCCCGCAGAAACTTCAGCCGGATTATACAATGTGCTGTCAAAACCGCAGAATTCAAAACCGAGTTTGCGATAAAACCGGATCGCCGGATAATTAACGTTCTGCGTTTCGACGAATAAACAACGGGCAGATTTCGTTTTCGCAAAGTCTATCACCGACTCAACCAAAGCGCGTCCGATACCTTTTCCTTTGCTCTCCGGCGCAACAAAAATTCCGGTCAATCGAGCGCGATTGTTCCAATCTTCGTATTTGACTGAGGCAAATCCGGCGATTGTTTCTTCAATTTCGGCGACCACCGCGTAATCAGCTTCGTCAATATCTTTTTTGATGAATTCAAACGGATAAGCCTTTTGAAACGCAGCGGCGAGCTTTTCTTCCGTTATCTCAACCGCCATTTCATTAACTGTAACGCGGTAAACGTATTCCGTCGAAAATGACGCATCAAAAACCGATAAGCATTTACCGTCAAGCTCTCGCTGAATTTTGCGGGTAATCATTTCAAAACCTCTGCGGCGGCCTATTTAGGAACGAAAATCGTTTGAATTGCAGTTTATTTCCCAATCGAAACAATCTTCGCTTCACCGCTTTCGGTTTGTTGACGGGCGTGATACGAACTGCGCGTCAAAGGTGAAGATTCGACATGTTTGAAGCCGAGACTTAAACCAATTCGTTTCCATTCGGCAAATTCTTCGGGCGTCACGTAGCGTTCGACGGGCAGACGGCGTTCATACGGTTGGAGATATTGCCCGATGGTCATAATATCGCAGCTCACGCTTCGTAAATCCTTCATCAGTTCGACGACTTCTTCAAAAGTTTCGCCAAGACCTGCCATAATTCCGCTTTTTGTTTTCATCCGCGGAAACTCAGTGTCGCGGTAAAAAGCGGCGCGTTCCAATAATTCGAGAGTCTGCGTGTATTTCGCGTCGGGACGGACGCGGCGATAGAGCCGCGCAATCGTTTCCGTGTTGTGATTCAAAACTTCGGGACGGGCGGCGAGAACAGTGTTGAGCGCGGCTTCGTTGCCCTGAAAATCGGGAATCAAAACTTCGACGCGGCACGCCGGATTAAGCGCGTGCACCTTTTGAATCGTTTCCGCCCAATGCGCCGCGCCGCCGTCCGCCAAATCATCACGATTGACGGAAGTGATAACGGCGTGGGCAAGCCCGAGATGCGCGACCGCTTCGGCAACGTGCACGGGTTCCATCGGGTCTAAATCCGACGGCTTGCCTTTATTGACGGCGCAAAATCCGCAATGGCGCGTGCAGGTGTCGCCGCCGAGCATAAACGTCGCTGTTTTATCAGTCCAGCATTCAAAGATATTCGGACATTTCGCTTCCTGACAAACCGTGTGCAGATTCAAGCCTTTTATCAAATCCAAAACCTTGTTCTGATTGGTCGGGTCGCCGATCTTGATCTTCAGCCAGTCGGGTTTCGGCAGACGTTCTTTTTTCTTACGGGAAACGAAATTTTCGATTAAAACTTTTTCTTCGATCATAAAATTAAAACTTTTTGAATCTTCAGATGATTATGAAAACATTTTATCATTCGTAAGTTGAATTGTCGTTTGACAAATCAATTTCAATTTTCTAAATTCAGAATATAGACTTTTTTGTAAAGATTCAAATATGAAGAAAACGCGCCTGAAAAATCAAATTTGTTGTTGCTGTTGTCAATGCGCTTGGCAGACGAATCGGCTGAGATTTGGCGTGTGGAAAATGTAAATAGCAACGCTAAAATTTATAGAAATTCAGTCGGTCGTGAAATTAAAGGGAATAAATTCACGACCGATTTTCTTTTTGAAAATACAGGCAAAATAAAATGCAAACAGCGGTGAAGGAAGAAAAAATTAAAACGAATTTTCGGGCGGAAGAGATTTCCAAAAACTTTTTGGAAGCGGCAATCGGCAACACGCCGCTTATTCGTTTGCGCTCTGTAACGAAAGATTTGCCCGCAAATGTGGAGATTTACGCGAAAGCCGAATATATGAATCCGGGCGGTTCGGTCAAAGACCGCGCGGCTCTGGCGATGATTCTCGCCGGGGAAAAATCGGGCGAACTATCAAAAGGCAAAACGATTCTCGACGCAACGAGCGGCAATACGGGAATTGCCTACGCGATGATCGGCGCGGCGCGCGGCTACAAAGTCGCGCTGACGCTGCCGAAAAACGCGAGTGCGGCGCGGAAACGAATCCTCAAACTTTACGGCGCAGAGATTATCGAAACCGACCAGATGCAAGGCACCGACGGCGCACAACTTGTCGCGAAAGAACTCGTCAAACAATTTCCCGACAAATATTTTTATCCCGACCAATACAACAACGAAGCCAACTGGAAAGCGCATTACGGCACGACCGCACCGGAAATCTGGTGGCAGACGCATGGACGCATCACGCATTTTGTCGCAGGTCTCGGCACGACTGGAACTTTTATCGGCACAACTAAAAGATTAAAGGAATTTAATCCGAATTTACAGGCGATTTCGGTTCAGCCCGATTCGCCTCTCCACGGTTTAGAGGGAATGAAGCATCTTGAAACAGCCATTGTGCCGGGAATTTACGATGCGCGTGTTGCTAACGAAAACATGGAAGTTCAAACCGAAGACGCGCAGGCAATGACGCGGCGTCTTGCGCGTGAAGAAGGCTTATTCGTCGGCGTCAGCTCGGGCGCAAACGTTTTCGCCGCACTTCGCACTGCCAGAGAATTAGAGGAAAATGCGGTCATCGTGACGATCTTGTGCGACGGCGGCGGCAAATATCTAAATGAAGATTTTTGGGACGAATCATAATTTGCTTCGGAAAAGTATAAGTTTTAGAAAAATAATCTTTATGAATCCAAGTGTTTATTTATTCAGAGAATCAAAAAAAGGTATTGAATTATATTTTGGTGAATTTTCTACTCTTGATGGATTATCGTGTCTTAACCAACAAACTAAAGCACAAATAACAAGGTTTGGTGCGACCGGTTATAAAGAATTTGGTTGGGCAACAGAAAACGAATTGCCCGCATTAAATACAGTCGCTGAAATTATTGAGTTTCTTAAAAGCAAAGGTGAAATTGGAATAATTGATATTGAAGTGAAAATACAGAATGTGGGTTTATTAAGCACTCATGACGATAGTGAATGTCATTTTACTTTATTAGAAAAAAGCCAAATTCTTGCCATATTAGAAATAGCTGCACCATTGGCATATTCAGGTTTAATTTTCAATAAACTGATAGAAAATCCGGCTTATTATATGACGTTTGATGAATTTGGCAAGATGAATAAATATGAAACATTCGATAACTATTTAGCTGCGGCAAATATCTAAATGAAGATTTTTGGAACGAAGATTAGGAATTCAGGCAGATATGTTTTGATTAGATTTCATTATCAAATTAGCTCTTTGAAAAGTAAAAGTTTTTAGTCGTGCTTGACACGCTCCGCATTTATCCTGTAAATTGCAAATTAGTTCTTTAATTGCT
>JBDTZT010000270.1:0-5883 GCA_040005005.1 Actinomycetota bacterium | reverse complement strand
GATGGAGCAGTATCTCAACGCCGTTCAAAAAGCGGCGCCCGAACGCGTGCGCGTTTTCGACATCGGTTTGACGAACGAATACCGGATGCAGCATCTCGTCGCGATCTCATCGCCACAGAATATGGCGCGGCTTGACGACATTAAAGCGGCAAATGCGCGCCTGACCGATCCGCGCACGACGAATGCGAGCGACGCCAATTCGATTATTCAAAATAATCCGGCGATTGCGTGGATGGCTTACGCGATTCACGGCAACGAATCGGCGTCGTTCGAAGCGATGATGCAGGTTATTTACCAGCTTTCGGCGTCGAACGAACCGGCGACGCTGGACATTTTGAATAACGAAGTTACGTTGATCCTGACGGGCGAAAATCCCGACGGACACGAGCGTTTTGTGACCTGGTACAACTCGGTGGCGATGGGCAACGCCGACCGTTTCGCGCTCGAACACCGTGAACCCTGGAGTATTTACGGGCGCCTTAATCATTACCGTTTTGATCTGAACCGCGACAATATCGCCGCGACGCAGAAGGAAACGCAAAATATGCAGAAGGCTCTGTTTGAATGGAATCCGCAACTCGTGGTTGACCATCACGGACAGCCTTCGCAGTTTTTCTTTCCGCCGACGGCGCTCCCGATCAACCCGAACCTGCCGCAGCCGGTGACGAATCGCTGGATGGACATTTTCGGTCGCGCCAATGCCGCCGCCTTTGACCGCAACAAGTGGGATTTTTACAACCGCGATATTTTCGATCTTTTTTATCCGGGTTACTGGGATTCAATGCCTTCCTTGAACGGTGCCACCGGGATGACTTATGAAACTGACGGCGGCGGATTTAAAGGCTTGAAATGGACCCGCGACGACGGTTCGATTGTCACGCTGCGCTCGGCAATCGCCAAACACTTCGTCGCTTCAATGACGACGCTCGAAACGCTCGCCAAGAATAAAACGCAGAGATTGCAGGACTTTTACGATTTTCGCAGAAATGCGATGGCGGAAAACGATAAGATGAAGCGCATCATTATTCTGCCCGACAAAGACCGCGTGAAAACCGCCGAAATGATGGAAGTCTTGCAGCGTGCGCGAATCGAAATCAAGGTGGCGAACGCATCTTTCACGTCAACCACGGCGCACAGCTACGACCGCAAGACCTCGCCGACCGAAAATAAAACTTTCTCTTCGGGCGCGTATATTATAGACCTCAATCAACCGCAGAAAAAGCTCATCAAAGCGTGGCTCGAACAGGACACACCGCAGGACGACGCTTTTATCCGCGACGAGATGGCGAAATTCAAACGCAATGAAATGCGCGGAAAATCTGCCGTCAAGGAAGATTATCGTTTCTATGACATCACGGCTTGGACGATGCCGCTTGCATTCGGCGTTGACGCTTACTGGACGGAAGACGTTTCAAATGTCAATTCGACGCCTTTGACAAATGAATACATCGAAAACGCCAAGCGCGGAACGGTTTCGGGACGCGCTCAGATCGCTTACATCATTCCGTATGAAACTGACGGCGCGGGCGCGATGGCGATTCGGTTGTTAAAGGAAGGTTTCCGCGTCAACTGCGCGATTCGCCCGATGAACGCGGGCGGGCGCAACTGGAATCGCGGAACATTCGTCGTCCGCGTGACGCGCAATCCCGAAACGGTTCACGAAGCCGTTAATCGCCTCGCCAAAGAACTCGGCGTCAATGTCACGGCCGTCAATACCGGTTACGCCGAAGAAGGCGACACGCCGGTCGGCGGCGAAAACGTCTATTCGCTGACTCAGCCGAAGATTGCAATTGTTGCCGACGAGGCTGTTGACCAGACGAGTTACGGCTCGATCTGGTGGACGCTCGACCGTTACGGAATTGAATTTACGCCGCTGACAATCGGCAACGTGAAAGGCGGCGCACTCAAAAATTACAACATCCTGATTATGCCCGACGGCGTGGCGGGACGTTATTTCGGCGCGTTCGGAAGCAGCGGAATTGCCGGATTAAAAGAATGGATTCAAAACGGCGGAACGCTGATAACAGTTCGCGGCGCGTCGGTTTTTGCCGCGCTCAAAGATGTCGGACTGACCTCATCGAAACTCGTCGGCAGCGAAGACGATGAGGAGAAAGGCAAGATTCCCGAAGATGATAATGTTGATAAAAGAAAAGAATCCGAAACACAGCCGTCGCCATCGCCGACTCCGCGCAAAAGCGAAAACAAACGGCGCGAACCCGAACCGCTTTCAACGCCCGAGATGAAAAGCGATAAACAAGACTGGCAGCCGCCCGTTCTGCCGCCGATTGCTTCGCCGTCATCGAATGCGGGCAAAGTTCCCGAAGGAATTCCGGGCGCGATTATGCGGACGACGGTTGACCGGACGACTTATTTGACCTACGGATTGGAACAGGACGAACTGCCCGTTTTGCTCTCGTCAGGTTACTTTTTCCGTATTTCAAAAGAAGGCACGAACGCGCTTGTTTTTGATGCGAAACCGAAAAAACCCTTGACGATTTCGGGCTTCGCGTGGGAAGGCAACACCGAAAAACTGCTGCGCGGTACTGCCGCCCTGATTGACGAGCCGAACGGCAGCGGACACGTTATTCTGTTCGCCGACGAACCGTTTTTCCGCGGGATTTTTCGTTCGGAAACACGCCCGTTTTTTAATGCGATGCTCTTTAACAGCACTTTTTAAAATTCTTGAGTCTTGAGTCAGAAACAATTTGGATTTTTGACTCAAGACTTCAGACTCAGGACCCAAGACTAAAACAATATGTTCACAATCCGCGCTAAATACACCGATACGGTCGAAGTTTTAACAAGTCTCGACGCGGTGCGCTCATTCTTTGCCGACATCAGAAACTTCGTCGAATTGATGCCCGAAGTCGAGAGCATTCACACCGATGCGAAAGGCATCACGCATTGGAGAATCCGCGCCGACATTCCGTTTGCGGGCGTGATGATGCAGAAATTCGCCGTCCAACTCGCCGAAAACAGCGAGGAACGCATCGAATGGTCGCCCGTCGAAGGCGAAACAAAGAATTTGATGCGCTACGCCGCCGATTTTTTTGAAAAAAGCGCGAGCATCACGCTCGTAAACTTTACGCAGATGGTCGAATTGCGCCGCAATTCAGCGAGGGAACTGCATATTTTAGCCGGTGTCGCGGGCGAAGCGATCATCAGCAGCGAAATGACCAAACGCATCGGAAAGATGCTCAAAACCTTTGTGCAAAAAGCCAAAGAAAGACTGGAGAAATAATATGAAAAAGCTATTTTATTTGATGATTTTAACTTTTATTTGCGGTTTGAGCGCGACGGCTCAATTAACTCTGCCGCGTGAATCGCAGCGGCAGGAAGTTGCGCAAACCATCGGCGATACGCGCATTTCAATCGTCTATCATCGTCCGAACGCCAAGGGCCGCCCGATCTGGGGCTGCGAAACGAAGGATTTCGTTCCGAAAGGAAATGATCTTTCGTGTCTCGTGCCCAACAATCAGGTCTGGCGCACCGGCGCGAACGAAAACACGACCTTTGAGGTTTCCAACGACATCAAGATCAACGGTCAAACGTTGGCGGCCGGCAAATACGGTCTTTTTTCGATTCCGAATAAGGATGAATGGATCATCGTTTTCAGTAAAACGAATGATGCGTGGGGAAGTTTCAGCTATGATGCCAAAAACGACCAACTGCGCGTGACGGTCAAACCGCAAACGGCCGAAATGCAGGAAACGATGTCGCTCGGTTTTGAGAATGTCAAAGCGACGACGGCCGATATTGCGATTCGCTGGGAAGGCCTCCGCATTCCTTTTACAGTTGACATCGGTGATATGAACGCGAGAGTTCTCGGTTATATCCGCGAAAAAATGAAAGCCGTCAAGACGGACGATTTTCGCTCTCCGGTGGACGGCGCAAACTTCGTTTACGGAAATAAATTAACCGCCAATTACGCGGAAGCAATCGGTTGGCTCGACGCTCTGTTGCAAAGAAAAGAAACTCCCGGCGCATATGCTTTAAAGGCAAATCTGCTCGCCGATTCCGGCAAAACAGCGGAAGCCATCACCGCCGGAGAAAAAGCCTTACAGCTTGCCAAAGCGATGCCGACGCCGCCGAATACCGCCGCGCTCGAGAAAAAACTGGCGGAGTGGAAGGCTAAAAAATAATTAGACAGTGAAATTTTGGAAGGCAAATCAGACAAATTTGCCTTCTTTTTTTATTCCGAGGTTTTGCAGGGTTTGTTTCCCGCGACATCGGCTAATTGCTGAGCTTTAATGTTTTGATTCGCCATCGGTTTGACGACATCGGTCACGCAGGCCGAAGTTTTCGTGATTTTTGCGACGACCAGATAAGAAGTGGTCTTTGACGAATCTTCAGGATTTTCTGAAACGTTAAACCGCATAATCAAGGCAATCGGCGTGATCGTTTGGCCGCTTCGGGTAACGCGCCATTCGGCTTTTTCGCCGAACGCGGAAAAGCCGCCCGCAACAATCGTCCAGAGATCGAGTTTGTAGTTTTTTTTGTTCGGCGCGATAATGTTGATTGTTTGCCGCAAATCGCCTTCGAGCAGTTCGAGTTTGTACCCGCCGACGCCTTTACAGATCCCGCGATAGCTTTCGCCTTCGTCGGTTTGCTTGATCGTTTGACATTCTTTGTCGGAAAGACTCGTGTAAATGCTTTCCGGTTTTTTTGTTTGTCCGAACGCCGCGCTCGAAAATATTATTAAAATTAACGCCGCCAGTTGAAATTTTTTCATTGATTTTTCCTTTAAACTATTGGATTCCAATAGTTATCGAAGCATTGACATTTTTATCGCCGAGTTTTTGCACCTGAACCAGAAAATCGCCGCTTTTCTTTAATTCGACCTGTAAACGGTTGCCGTCTTCGATAGTTTTGGCCTCGCCTTTAAGCAAGGTGAGCGAAACATCTTTTGCACTGCTCGAAACAGTCAGCGTTTGACCCGATTGGGCACCGATTGAAAATCGTTTGATGTCGTCGTCGTTGGTTAGTTTAACATTCAAGGTCGTTTCGGTCGCGCCTTTTTCAAACTTGACGCGTTGCGGCGGATATAGTTCGCGCTGCTGGTCGCCGCCGACTTGTTTCAGGTTTTTGCCTTCGAGTTTATATTTCGAGGTGACGACAAATTCGGGGCAGCACGCGCCGCCCGTTTCGCCCGCGCCGTTGCGTTCGACGACAAGCAAACCGTTTTCGACTTTCGCCATGCGCAAACCGCCATCAGCGCGGTCGCCGCCTTCGATGCGCGCGAGCAGTTCGGGTTTGCCGTCCTTCATTCCATAGATAAAACCTTCGGAAAATTGTCCGGTGCCGCCCGTGTTGCAGACAGTTAAAATTATCGCCTCATCGTCTTTGTCGCCGCTCAAATCGCCGTAAGTGACATTTTCAACCGTGAAATACAGCTTGTCGTCGCCCTTGTCGAGCGTGTATTCACCTTTTTTGACGGTGATTTTCTGCGTATCTTCGCCTGTGCAATTCGGCTCAAAAGTGAAATTCTTAAAATCTACTTTGCGAATTTCGCCTTGCGTCGCAGCGGCTTTGGCACCGCTCTCATCTTTTGAATTTTCGGTCGTTGGCGTCTGAGCGGCGTTTGAATTAGATGTTTCGGTCGTAATTTGTCGGCTCGATGAAAAGCAGGAATTATTGACAAATAAACACAAGATTAATAAAACAAATAGAATTCTGAAATTTTCCATGATTTTTCTTTTTGAAACGTCGTTGCGGTTATTGAAACATAAAGAGGTTTTAATTGAGACGGCAATTAGTTAAACAACAGTTTAGCGCAATTATTTCAAGCCAAGCTGCCCCGGAACAAGGCCGGCAATCCGCTTTTCTGATTTTCTCCAATGATGGTTTTCGCATCCTACTAAGCTGCCGCGCCAATGCGGCGCA
>JBDTZT010000269.1:0-5898 GCA_040005005.1 Actinomycetota bacterium | reverse complement strand
ATACGAAATTCTAAATTGGAGCGCGGGCATTTCCGACCGTGCTCCAATTTAGTTTGTTTTTTTATTCTTGTTAGTTCTACTTTGTCAGATTAAAATTACTCGTAAAAAAACACGCTCCTTAACAGCCTCGGTTTCCGCCCCGGTTATCAGCCAAAAGGTAGAAACACGAGTGTTAACGAGCGTGTCACATCTCAAATTGCGACCGAATTTGGAATCATAATTCAATCTGACCAATAAAATTAGACTTTTTGTATAAATTTTCTTTGTCATTTTGGGGAAATATTGCGAGTGTTCAAGATGTTAAAAATCATTCTTTTTCTGATTTATTATGGGCGAAAACGTTTGAGTGTCTTTTTTAAGATTTATCACACGTCGAACCCGCTGACTTTGCACTGGCGTTGGAATTAATGGAAAACCGATTACGAACACCGGAAAAATAAAAAGTGGCGGTTTTTTGCGCCACGCGAAAACTTCCCGATTAACTCCACGGCATAAAAAAGCGTCACGAAACACATTGGCTTGTTTCGGGCCGGCTCATCTACCAAAAATTTCCCCGCAATTTAAATAAACTGTCACATTTTTGTTCATTTGATCTGTTCTGATTATAAAGGAACTTCCCGTAAATTAATTTTTGAGCAAAACGGCATTATGTTTAAAGTGTTCTTTTTTCTGATTTATTATGTGCAAAAGTGTTTGAGTGTCTTTTTTAAGATTTATCATACTTCAAATCCGCTGAGCTTGCGGTGGCGTTGGAATCATTGGATTTATCACTACGAAAGACGAAAAAAAAGAAGCGGAAATTTTTAGAACTCCGCTTCAAAAGGCTTATTCAACACACCGTGGAGGCTAATCCGGGTATTTGAAACTGCCGGAAGTAGGAAACAACTTTTATAAAATCTTATTTATCCTCGTCCTATTCATCTTCAGAATCGTCATCGTCATCAGAATCATCGTCGTCAGCTTCATCAGAATATTCTTCGTCATCAATATCGTCGTTTGCTTCCCCGTCCTCAACTCTCCCGTGAGTTTCCGTTTCGTTGGTTTCATCCGCCGTTCCTATTTCGTTTTTGTCAAATTCTTCATCTGCCATAACTTATTTTCCTCCAATATTTTATAAAACAAAACCAGATTAATCGGCGGCGGTTAATTCATTGTTAGAGCGATAATAATTTGTTGTTAATTGTGCAAAAAAATTACGAATCGCGAATGAATATTCAGATTTTAATTCGTCCTTCAGCGATGATAATTTGTCATCGAGTCTTCACGGTTCGGCTATCAAACAAAAACCCGTGATCACTTCCAAAACGGTAAAACTTGTAGCGCAAAGAAATTTGTTTCGCCTGCATTTCAAAAATAAAAGTTTCACCGGCGGGAAGTCCTGAAACCGTAAAATATCCGAACGAATTTGTCCGCCCGGCCTGAATTGCGCCCGTTGTCTGGTTTATTAAAAAAACCCGCGCATAGATGATTCCAAAATCTTTTGTAAAATTATTTCACTCTTTTTTGTTTTTTTTTGAAGGACTCAAATAACCTTTGCGGTTTGATAATTTAAATCTTTTGCCGCTTGGTTTTTTGACGCTTACTTTAAGTTTGTGCCATTTGCCGTCGGAATCGTCGGGATAAAAGCCGATGACGTATTGATTTTCGACTTCCGCCGAAACTTTTTTGAAGATTCCGTAGAGCAGAAAACGATTCTGAATTCCCCGCTGAAAAGTTTGTCCGCCGCTTGATTTGCTGATTTCGGCAAGCGCGGCAGTGTTGAGCTGCGACGATTCCAGTGCGCCGAGTTTTTGACGGCCCTGATCGCGGGTAAGGTCGTTATAAGAAAAAAGGCGTTTATTTTCATTGCTGAAAGCAATTGAATAGACGGGCAGATTGACGCTCCGCAGATGATTGCGTAATTCCTTCAGGCTGTGATCGCTCGAATTATCTTCGCCGTCGGTCAGCACGAGCAAAATCTGTTTCGTTTTCTTTCTTTCACGAATTTTTTCCGACGCCGCGAAAATCGCGTCGTAGAGCGAATTCGGTGTCGAAGGTTTGGCATCGGTCAGATTTGCATTTATTTGTTCAATCGTCGGCACAAATTCTGTCGTCAAACTTCCGCGTTCGTTAAAAACCGTCACGAAAAAATTATCCTTTTGCTTTAAATCTTTGGTGAATTGTTTGAGCGCATCCAGAACAATCGTCGTCCGCTCGTCGGTTGTCGGGTGCAAATCGTAAACAATTCCAAACGAAACGGGCGATTCTTCCGCTGAAAAATTATCAATCGGCTGTTTGGTGCGATTATCCAAGATTTCAAAATCTTCCCTTTTCAAACCTTTCACATAATTTCCGCTTTTGTCCGTCACCGCGACATTCACGGTCACAAGATTAGTCTCAACGCGAATCGTATCGTCCTGTGCAAAAGAAAATACAGATAACGCGGTTAAGAAAATGATTGTTAATAATATTGGTTTGACGAATTTCATTGTTTTGTTTCTCAGCTTAAATAATTTTCTTGGTGTCGCTATAAAAACGTAGCCGTGAAAGTTTTTGTTTCTCTTTAAGTGATGAATTCCTATAAAACTTTGCATCAACAAATCTAATTCTTCAAGTTATAAATGTTTTATCTTTACGTCTTTACACCTTTACGGGAGTAAATACCGGCTTTGATTTGGAAATTTCACAGATAGCTAAAATTATTTCCCGCCAAGGCGTAAAGACGCAAAGAAATTTGTGATAATTACAGTTTTTTTGGCAAAACTTGTGATAATCTTTCTGAGTAATTTCAATTCCAACTATTCAATAAAATTTATCAAGGGAAAATATGCTTGCATCAATCTTGTTGTCGTTTCTTTTTCTTTTTCAAACTCCAACCATCGCCACGCCAACTCCGGCGCCGACGCCAAAACCTTCCGAAACTCCGCAGGTCAAGGAAGAGCCGCCGGTGGTAATGAAACATTCGATCACAGTGAAGGGCAAAACTTTGAATTATACGGTAACGACGGGATTTATGCCGATTAAAAATACCCAATCGGGCGACACGGAAGCGCGGATTTTCTATATGGCTTACACACTCGACAATCCACCCGCGAACCGTCCGCTGATGTTTTCGTTTAACGGCGGTCCGGGTTCGGCAAGCGTGTGGCTGCATCTTGGAGCACTGGGACCAAAGCGCGTCAAAATGCTCGACGACGGATTAATGCCGCCGCCGCCGTATGAAATGGAAGACAATCAGCAAACCTGGCTGACTGATACCGATTTGGTCTTTATTGATCCGGTCGGAACCGGTTATTCACGCGCTGCCAAACCCGAACTTGCGCCCAAGTTTTTCGGTTTGCAGGGCGATATCGAATCGGTCGGCGAATTTATACGTTTATATCTCGGGCGCGCCGAACGCTGGTCGTCGCCGCTCTTTCTGGTCGGCGAAAGCTACGGTACGACCCGCGCATCGGGTTTGTCGAATTATCTTTTTGAAAAAGGCATCGGACTCAACGGAATTCTTTTAATTTCAACCGTGATGAATTTCCAGACGATTCGTTTTGCCGACAACAACGATTTGCCGCTCGTAATGATTTTGCCGTCTTATGCGACGACGGCGTGGTATCACAAACGTCTTTCGCCAGAAATGCAGGCAAAACCGGTCAAACAAATCGCGCAGGAAGCGCAAAACTTCGCGCTCAATGAATTTCTGCCCGCGCTGATGCGGATTGACCGGCTTTCCGAAACGGAAAAACAAACACTCGCCGATAACTTCAGCAAGTTCACGGGCTTAAACAAAACTTTTATCCTGCAAAATAATTTCCGCGTCGAACTCGGCGAGTTTATGAAGGAATTACTCCGCGACCAGCGGCGCACAATCGGCCGGCTCGACAGTCGTTTTACCGGAATTGACTCTGACGCGGCTGGCAGCGAAGCAGAAAATGATCCGAGTATGAACGCGATTCGTCCGCCATACACAGCCATCTTTAACGATTATGTGCGGCGTGACCTGGGTTTCAAATCAGACCTCGAATATTATATTTTAGGCGGCGGTGTCGGTCGCTGGAATTGGGGAACGGACAACGGTTACGCCGATACCAGCCAGAGCCTGAAAGCAGCGATGTCGAAAAATCCATATATGAAAATCTTCATCGCCAACGGCTACTACGATATGGCAACGCCTTTTTCGGCGACGGAATATACGGTTTCGGCGATGAATCTCGACCCGCAGCTGCGGAAAAATATTTCGTTCACCTACTATGAAGCGGGACATATGATGTATATCGAGAAAGTTTCATTGCAGAAACTCAAAGATGATGCCTCGGCATTTATCAAAACCGCGTTGGTCAAATGATTTTAAGATTTAAAAATGAAAGGCCGTGAAGTAATGATTGCTTCGCGGCTTTTTTGCTTGACCATTTAACTTCAATTCATTTTATTCGTTGTCCCATCAGGCAGAAATATATTAAATTCAGCGAGCTGCTTTTTCAATTTTTCAAGCGTTACTTTTTGTTTCGCGTTCAGTGCCGAATATTTTGCGTCGTCAAACGAACTGCCCTCGACATTGTAATCTTTCCCGTTCAGATTGATCGTCAAACCTGAATAAATTCCGTCGTAAATTCTGATTCCTTTAACGGTTTTCAGCTTTGTGCGCGGCAGATTCAATTCTTTAACGAGTTTGCCGAGTTCCGCGATTCTGGATTCCTCGATCTTTTCAAAAGATTCCTGATCTTTATTGACGCGGTTCAGATTTCCGTCGTTATCAAGCGTAAAAGTTTTCCTGATTCCCGCCAAACCGCCGCTTTGCGAAACCGTGATTTTCCACGTTTTGATTTTTGAGGTCTGTGCTTCAACCGCCGAAAAACCCAATGCCATGATCGTAAAAATAAATATAAAGCCTAAAATGTTTGTTCCTTTCATAATAAATAATCCCTTTTGTTTATTTGTGTTTTTAATAATCAAAACTTGCTTTATCCTGAACGATTGAGATTTATTTGCGTGCAGCTTTTGTTAAAACGAAACCTGCACGGATTTTGTAAAATCGAGCCGTAAAACCGATTCCTGCTGAAATTGTTTTTTGTAATTTGCGCGGAGTTCTTCGATTTTTTGACTGCTGGTTTTTCGCGTCTTGTTTGGATAAAAAAGTATCAAAACCCTGCTCGCTTCACGAACGATCTTCCCCACCGAATCCTTATACTGCCCGAAACCTTCCAAAACCGTAAAACCGGCGGGAAAACGCGGCGTCACTTCCCGTTCGAGAAATTTGTTCCAATCTTCGTCCGAAACTTTCCCGCCGTTCGCTTTATCCGTCCCGAAATAAAGTTCCGTTCGATAGAATTTGTCGGCGAGTAAAATTTGTGAAATTTGGAAGTTTGAATAACATGCCAACGAGGATTGATTTGCAAACAAAAAACTGCAAACCAACAAACACAGCACAAATAATTTTCGATGTTCAAACATTTCTTCCCCTCTTCAATGTCCGGTGTTTCCCGCCAAAAGATTGACGGCGTGTTGGAGAACGGGTTTGATTACTTCAAAACATTCGCTCACGCCTTTTGGCGAACCGGGCAGATTTATTATCAAAGTATGATTGCGAATGCCGCAAACGCCGCGTGAAAGCATCGCTTTCGGATTAATTTTCGACGTTTCAAAACGCATCGCTTCGGCAATTCCCGGCGCTTCTTTTTCAATCACGGCGCGGGTCGCTTCGGGCGTGTTGTCGCGCGTCGCAAAACCCGTTCCGCCCGTTGTGATGATCAAGTTTATATCTTCACGTTCGGTCAAAACATAAAGCGTCTGCCGCAAATCGTCAAAATCATCGGAAACAATAATCTTTTCGTGAACTTCAGCGCCGATTGATAAAAGCAGGCCGAGCAAAGTGACGCCCGAAATATCATTATCTTCGTGACGCGAATCGCTGACGGTTATCACAATTGC
>JBDTZT010000268.1:0-5901 GCA_040005005.1 Actinomycetota bacterium | reverse complement strand
CAGATAAAAATCGTCGCCGACGCGAATCGCATCGGGGTCGGAATAATCGGCGTAAAGAATCGGATTTTTGTAAGTGCCGTCGCCGTTGTCAGACTTCCAGACCTTTGAAACAAAAGGTGTCTGCGCGAATAAATTGAGCGCAAACAAAATCAACAAAAGAGCGGCAAAAACTTTGAGGTTCATATTTAATCGAAGCGCAAGCTAATCGCTTGCCGTGGCTGCGAATGTAATCTAAAAACTTTAATTTCTAAAAATATTGAATTAAGGCGGATGATTTCTTAGCGTTTTTCAAACACTTGCAAGCGAGTCGCTTGCGTTCCAGTCTATAAAAATCGTTATTTTCGCTTGTTCGCGCCGCTGGTTTTAGCGTCGAAACCGTTGCCGTCGGGGAAATTTTCTTCGACTTCCAGACGCTGGGCGGCTTGCGTTTTGATCAGATGATCGTGCATTGCTTCGCGGGCACCGGCGGCGCTTCGTTCACGCATGGCGCGGTAAATGTTGCGGTGCTGCTCGGCTGAATCTTTCAAATCTTTGGCGCGTTTGACGGTTTTGCTTCGATATTCAAAAAGAATTGTCGCGACCATATTCATCAAGGCGGTCAAAATCCGGTTTTGCGACGCGGCGGCGATGATCTGGTGAAAACGCATATCGTGGACAAGATATTGTTCTGGTTCGTCAATCGAAGCATACATTCCGGCGACTTCTTCGGCCATCTGCGTCATCTGTTCGCTCGTTGCGCGTTCGGCGGCAAATCCGGCGATGCTCATCTCTAATGACAGCCGCGCTTCAAACATTTCGTCGGACGTAAAACCATGCAGTGCCGCCATTAGACGAAGCGGGCTGCTGTCTAAGGTGGGCGATTCTTCGGCTTCGGCAACAAAAGTTCCCGCGCCTTGCCGCGACTGCAAAATTCCGACGGTGGCGAGCGAACGAATTCCGGCGCGAAGTGTCGGGCGCGAAACGCCGAGAAGTTTTGCCAAATCACGTTCCGGCGGCAGCCGGTCGCCCGCTGAAAGCTCGCCGTTCTGAATCATTTCACGAAGCCGCGTGACCACTTCTTCGGCGGTCGTGCCGTTTTTCTCGGAAATAATGGTCGTAAATTTGTCGCTCGCCTCTGACATTTCGTTTTTACATTAGTGCTTTTTATGATTTATTAAGCAACGCCAACTCAATTTTATGGTAGCGTTGTTTAAGCATTTTGTCGAAAATTCCGCACAAAATTATTTCTTCGGCGGCAGCGGCTGGGCGAAGATTTTGATTAAAATCAACGAAAATGTCTTGCCTTTTGAATTTATGCGTTGGTGCGGCGTGCCGCGCGGAACGACGATCAAATCGCCTTTTTTGATGGTAAAAGTCTGTCCGCCGATGATTTTCGCGCTTTTCCATTCGCCGGGCGTGGCTTCGCGCGGATTTTCGAGCGTTCCGCCGAGCGTCAGCTCAGCCGAGCCTTCGAGAATGTAGAAAACATCGTCCGCCGCATCGTGAACCTCCGCATCTGCCGAATCTTTCTTCTCGTCGTGTTGGACAGCAACGCGCAATTGCAGACCTTCGCCGCCGATCAAATCTTCAACCTTATTTGCGCCTTGCAGTGATTTTTCCAGATCGGCGACCGATTGTTTCGTTTTAACGATAAACGGACGAATCGGTGTTGAAGGTTGGCGCGTTTGCGCGAATGAAACGATTGAAAACGCAAAAGTTACCACTAGAATCCCGAATGTTTTTTTCATAAATTTAATAGTGTTTGGTTTATGTAAATTAAATAGTAAAACAAAATTTTATAGAAATCTTAGCGACTTTGCGACTTTGCGGGAAAAAGCATTTCTCCGTTAAAGTATTCGCCAATCGTGAAATTTATTTTCCCGCAAAGGACGCAAAGTCGTAAAGAAACACGCTATTTTTAGTTTTAAGTTTCTACAGTCTATTTTTTCTTTGCCTGACTTAAAAGCCACGCACTCAATTCCCGCGCCGCTTGAAAATTTTGAAACAGGCCGTTCATTTTGCGTCCGTCGGTATATTCATTATAAAGCCACGGATCGCCGAGCGCGAAAACCGTTCCCTTCCCGTATTTGGAAACCGCCATAATTTTATCGCCGTTCCAATCGAGAATTGATTTCGCATTGCCCGTTAAGGTCAAAGTCGAAATTTCCTTTAAATAAAGTTCACGCGCATTTTTGAAAATCAAATTTCCGTCCGGCACATTGACCCGGCCTTGTTCGTATTGGTCGTTGATAACCTTATTTTTACTGTCTTTGTTAAACTCAATGCCGAATTGCTTGGCCAAAACGTTCCAGTGATCAAACTCGCAATTCCCGAAATCATTGCCCATCAGCACGAGCACGCCGCCTTTTTTCACCCAATCGGCGATATTTTTTGCATCCGTGTCGGAAATGTAATTCGGTGTCGGAGTTTCTTTGTCCGTATCCGGATCAACGATAATATACACACTCGCATTTTTTAAGTTGTCGGCACTTGGGGCTTGATAAAGCGTGTTAAGATTGGCGCCGTCGGATTCAAACTGTTTGCCCCAGGTATAATAACCGCCAAACGCCATTTCGTTCCACTTATAATGCCACGACACGTCTTTTCCGGTCGCGTCCTTTTTGATTTCGTTATTGAAATATGAATCGAGCAAAACGGTTTTGCCCGCGCCGATTCGACCTTTTTCAAGCGATTCCATTTCAACCGCCGCCATCACCGCTGGAGCTAAACCTTTCGCATCGTTCGTGCGAAGTTTTTCGCTCATATAATAATCGAAACTTCCGTCGCGATAAGGATTTCCGCCAAGTCCCGAAACCGAAACCGTGCCTTCCCAATCAAGCGTTCCATCAGGTTTTTCTTTGATAAATTCCCGTCTGATTCCGGTCCAGCCTTTGTTGGCAGTTTGCAGATATTTGTCGGGCAAATTTCCCTGCCGAACGCCTTTTGCCAATGAATAAACAAACATTGCGGCGGCTGATGATTCATGATAATTTTTCGGTTTGTTCGGCATATCAATAATGTCCCACCACAATCCGTCTTTGTCCTGATATTTACCAATCGCTTCGGCAGTGCGGTTTAAAATCGCAACTAGTTCGGCGCGGCGCGGGTTTGTTTTCGGGAAACTGTCTAGCACATCAACGAGTGCCATCGCATACCAACCCATCGCTCTGCCCCAAACGAGCGGACTCAAACCTGTTTCTTTGTTTGCCCATTTCTGCTCACGCGATTCGTCCCAAGCGTGATAAAGCAAGCCTGTTTTCGGATCGCGAGCGTGTTTTTCCATCCAGACGAATTGATTGGCAATGTCGTTCCAATTATCTTCGTTAAACGTAGCAGAATATTCGGCGTAAAACGGCTCGCCCATATACAAACCGTCAAGCCACATCTGATTCGGGTAAATTTGTTTATGCCAAAATCCGCCTTCTTTGGTGCGCGGATGAGTTTTGAGTTGCAAGCGTATCTGTTCAATCGCTTTTCGATATTTTTCGTCGTTCGTGGCGCGGTAAAGCGTGATCAACGCTCTGCCCGGCGTAACGTGATCAATATTGTATTCATTAGCGTCATACTTTAAATTTCCGTCCTTGTCGAACCAGAAATCCATTCCCGATTTGATAAAACTGTAATACTTCGGGTCAGCGGTCGCATACCAAATTTGCTCGACGGCTTTGAGTTGAACGCCTTGTTCATACGTCCAGGAGCGCGGAATTCCCGGCGGCGTGCCGTCGTCCGTCCAGATGCGGTTCATCAAAGTATCGGCGAGTTTTGCCGAAAGCGGTTTGCTTTGTCCAAACGCGCCAATCGCTAAAATCGCTATCAGAGCAAGAAAAATAATTGATTTCAGTTTGGTATTCATAATTTGAAATTTACAAAAATTACTTTTTGAGCGGAATGACCATATTCCACGTAAATTTTTCGCCGTTCACTGTTTCGCCCGTGGCGAAGAAAACATATGTCGGTTTGCCGTTTTCGAGCAAAACGTGCGGGCGTTCGGTGCTGCTCATCCGGCGAAATTTACCGTCCGCCCACAGAACATTTTTCGAAATTGCCAGCGGATTATACGAAATATGCCATTTCAAGCCGTCTTTTGATGTCGCGTAAAAAATTTCTTTGTCTGAATATTTCTTGTCGTGGTCGAGCATTAGCGCGCGAAATTCGCCGTCTTCCTGCCAGATAAACGGGTCTTCGGCGCCGATTCCCATATTCAAAGGATTATTTGCGACGCGCTTGTATTCGCACGTCGGGCACGTCGCAATTGCCAAACCGATCGCATTGACGCGCAATTTTTCAACGCCTTTGTAATAAAGCATCACGCGACCATCTTTGAGCACGAGCGGCGCAGCGTTGCTGACCAGATATTTTTCCCACGAATCGGGAACGGTATCGAGAATCGGTTTATCCAATCTTTTCCAGGGTCCGTAAGGCGATTTTGAAGTCGCCAGACCGATTCGCTCATGGCGGTGCGCGTCAAGTTTCAAATCTGATGTTTCGGTCGTCGGGTTCGCCGGCGTCGGCATTTCGCCTTTGTAAGTTGTGCCGGTGTAATAAAGCAGATAGGTGTCGCCGTATTTGCGAATCGCCGGATTGTGCGTCATCCGTCCGTCCCAAAACTCCGGCCCACGCGGCGCGAGCGCGACATCGCTGAATTTATACGGACCTTGCGGAGAATCCGAAACGGCGTGAACGATTTCGGAATTCGTCAGCCAATGCGGACTGAACGCGAAACCTTTCGGCCAGCGCGACGCAAACATATGATATTTGCCGTCATCGCCTTTGATCGTCGAACCGCACCAAACCCAATAGCCGTCCATCCGAAAACCGCCGTCCATTGGCGCAGGCATCAAACGCGCCCGAAAACTCGGATTGTTTTGAAAGAACTGTTCTTTATTTAAAAACTTTTGCAAGCCGAGTTTGTTTTCTTTAACGCCTTCAATTGCAAGTGCCGCCATCACGTCCGCGCCGTGCGGATTAAAATGCGTGTTGTCTTCAACGCCTTGCGGATAATTCGGATTTTCGCCCGGCGGCAGCTGCAAAAATAATTTCCGCGACCCGTCGTCGCCGTAATCTTTAAGAACTGCTTCGCTTTTGCGGTGCATATCAATCAGCGGAACTTTCAGTTCGGCGGCGATTTTTCTGACCGCGTCCGGATATTCGCCGTGCGTGTCAACGAAATTGCCGTTCGCATCAAACTTGCGGCGCATCACGGGCGTCAGCAAAACGGGAAACGCTTTTTTCGCCCGAACTTCCGTCACAAATTTGATTAAATTATTTCGATAATCGGTGTTCGCAGCAGCGTAAACCGTCGGCTTATCGCTCTTTTCATCGTTATGTCCGAATTCGATAAAAACGTAATCGCCTTTTTTCAGATTATCAACTATTTCCTTCCAGCGACCTTCGTCAATAAAACTTTTCGTGCTTCTGCCGTTCTGTGCGCGGTTGTCAATCTTGACTTTTTTGATGTCGAAATACTTTTGGAGCATCTCGCCCCAACCTGTTTCGGGACGTTTGTCCGGTTGCTTTTCGGCCAGCGTCGAATCGCCCGCGAGATAAACGGTAATCGGCTGTTTTTGCGCCGCGACAGCCGCACAAAAAATCATACCCGTTAAAAATAATCCGACAAATCTCATAGAAAACCGCTTAACTTGTTCAAATAAGTTAATAGATTTAGACTAATTTATCAACAACTTTTCCGTTAATTTTCACATTTTCGAGTTTTACGCCCTGCACGTTTTTGACAATGCTTCCCTTTACCACATTGTCGAAAGTCGTATTTTTAATTGAAATATCATAAATCGGCGCGTTTTCCAAGCCTTGAATATCAACCGTATATTCGCTCTTTCCGCTTTTCACTTTGTCAACCTGATAATTTCGCATCACCGGCGTGTATTTCCCCACTTCCGGCGACATTCACCTGGCCGGCCGGCG
>JBDTZT010000267.1:0-5923 GCA_040005005.1 Actinomycetota bacterium | reverse complement strand
AACCCGACAATAAGCGGCTCTGCCGCCCGATGTGCGGAAAGGCTTTGCCTTTCCGTTTGACTATCCATAATTTAAGAGGCTATGCCTCGAAACAGTGGCGCAGCCACATGAACATGAAAGAATTTGACGGAAAGGCAGAGCCTTTCCGCACATCAGTGGGCAAAGCCCAAAGAAAGTCTTTTTGTCGGATTATCTTTTCAAAGAACATCAGTTATTTTTGAAAGGTTAGAGTTGTTTAATAACTCGTAATTGACTCAGCATCCGACAGTGAAGGCGAATTTCACTTTGGCTTCGGCGATTTTTTTGCCGTTAAGCCATTTCGTCAGGCGACCTTTGAGAAAAACTTGTTCAGTGTAGTCATCGCCGTCACTGTCTTTTACTATTACTTCTTCGCCCTCGTCAACAAATTTACCGTCAAGCTCATAACTCACGCCTTTGTTGCTTTGGGTCACTAAGGAAATTCGTTTGCCCGTGATACTTAACCACGAAAATACGAATACTTTTTTCGCCTCAATCCAACCGGTTCGTAGGATACTTCCGGCTTTTTCGGACTTCTCATCATATTCGCTTATACTGATGTGCAAATATTCGAAATCTTCAAAGCCCTTCGGATTATCGTCAATAATTAAGTAATAACCCGTTCGGTCGATGGCTTCTTCAGACGCTTTCGCTTCGGGCGGCGCGAAGTTTTGTTTGACTTCGGCAATCTTTGGTTGATAAACGATCGACGGCAGAGGCAGAGGCTTTATTTCCACCTTTACCGGCTGAACAGCCGCGCCCAGATAGAGCCCGATGTCCATCAAACCGATAGCAATACCAAACGCCGTCAGGGCAATGGCAACACACAGAATTATTTTTTGTAATTTCATATCGAAAACACCTCTTTTCAAGATGTTTCGATTATCGCGGTATTTATTTGCTAAATCTACAGGGATTCCCACACCCGAGACTGTGGGAATCCACAGTTCGCCTTCAATTTAAACCTGATACTGTAAACGTATAAAAATTATGCGGATATTTATCTTTTTTGCTTTGTTGTTGAATTCTTGTGCGGTTAAAAATGAAGTTGTCGAAAATCAAATCAGCCTCGAGACCAATCAAACGGTTTCGACCAATCAAAATACAAATGTTCAAAATGTTTCAGCTGAAATTACCAAAAAGGATATTGATTATTTTGCTCATTTCAAGCCGCAGCACCGCGAGGTTTTACGCGAATGGCTGAAATCAAAGAAATACCTGCGTCCCGGTATCGAAGAAATTGACAATCGGATGTTTCAAGCAGATTCGTATCGAAACAAAGTAAAATTTAAGGAAGAGTTTGCAGATAATATGAAGTTTCTGCGTGATACGGTGGGGAAAAACGGCTATCAATATTATTCGGTCGGCGACCTGAATTATGATGGGAAAGAAGATTTTGCCGTACTTCTGGTTGATTCCCGCAAGCGAAGCAGAGATGATCCTGATTTTTTTGCGCTGGCAATTTTCAACGCGCCGTTTAAGAAAGGTGAGCGACCGTCATATTACGAAGAGAATCTATACGGCATTACAAACAGCTACCTTGTTTTCGACAAAATGATCAAAAAACATTTGTATCTGGGCAAGTTTGAAAGCGATGTTTACTGCGCGACGTATTATCCGAGAGGAAAAACCTACTATTTCAAAGATTGTATGTAATCAAACAAAATCAATGTTTGTTTGATTGCTCGAATTCCGCGACATTTCTTCATAATCGCCGCGTGCTAGTTTCCAGACGAACATCTCGCCTTCTTCTTCGTCGTGGCTCGTGCCGGTTTGCTTCATTCCGAAGCGTTCGAGAACTTTCATCGAAGGAATATTGTCAATGCGCGTTTGGGCTTCGATGACGGTGACGGCGGGATTGGCAAAACCGTAGGCGAGCAGAGATTCGACCATTTCGCAGGCGAAACCCTGGCGGCGGTATTCGGGAATGACCGAATAGCCGATTTCAATTTTCCCGTTTTCGTCAGGCTTGCTTTTGAAGCCGATGCTCGCAATCAGCGCATTATCGGCGCGGTGCAGCGCCCAGAAACTCAGCCAGCCGACGAGCGTTTCGTCCGCTTTGACCAAATCGTAAAACCACGGCAGCGCGTCTTCGGATTCGGGAAACGAGGTTGGAACATTCACGCCGAGATATTCGGCAAGCAATTGCTTGCTTTGCATCACGAGTTCAAAATGTTTTAGTTCGGTCGCAAAAAGCGTCAGTCTTTCAGTTTCAAATTTCATTTGCAATTCATCGAAACTAGCTTATAAAACGGAAAATGGAAAGCGGCAAATACAAAATTAATTTGCCGCTTTCCATTTTCCGTTTTACATTGCTTTTCTAATTCCCTGTGTGAAACGTGCAGAAGTCTGGCGGTTCTTCGCCTTTTTTGAAGACTTTCGCTTCTTTGGTCGGGCAATGGATGGTTGCCCGCATTCCTGACAGCGGGCAAATCATAACCGTTACTTTTTCGACCAAACCTATGTTTGTTTTAGAATTAATCGGCAGGTTGGTGTTGTCCGGTTTATTTTGCTCCTGCCATGTTTTGTCAAGCGGTGTCGGCGTTGGAGCCGGTTTATCAATTGGTTCTTCAATAGTTTGATCCTCGGTCGGAAGCAGAACTTTGGTCGGTTCGGTTCCGGCGATAAAAATCTCGACGCGGCGAAATTCGGCGGGAACATCGGTGACATAGATTTCCTTCGGCGCGTCGGGCGTGTCGGGCTGTAAATCGGTGGTCGGTTTGGTGTTTGTGTTGGCGTTCTTTTTAATCGTGTCCGGCGGCGATTTGACCGAATCGGCTTCATCGTTGGACAATTCGCGGATAAGTTTGCCGTTGCGCGTATCAATCTCACCCTTGCGAATGCTCGCCGGGGCTTGCCAATCGCCGTTCCATTCAGGATGCAAATTGAGTGCTTCCTTCATAAAATCCGCCCAAATCGGCATTGCCGAATCCGCGCCTTTCATTCCAAGATCGTCGTTGTCATCAAATCCGACATAGACGACAACCACTAATTCGGGCGTAAAACCCGCAAACCAACCGTCACGCGAAGTTCCGGTCTTACCCGCAAAACCCGTTTTGCCGGCGACGTTTCGAAAACCCCAGCCTTGCGCTTGCGCCGCCGTCCCGCGATTGATGACGTCCTTCATCATATCGTCCATAATGTAGGCAACATCGGGACGCAGGACGTTTTTCCGCTCGGTTTTCGGCTCGGTTACGGTTTTCCCGTCGCCCGTCGTGATGCGGCTGATTGCCACTGGCGAAACTTTATCGCCAAGGTTCGGAAAGATCGTGTAGGCCGTCGCCATCTGCAAAGGGGTCGCTTCGGCTGTTCCGAGTGCCATCGAAGGATACGCTTTATCAACCTTCGGCAAACCCGCTTTCGCCGCGAGATTCATCACCTTGCCGATATTTAATTCCATTCCAAGTTCAACCGTAATAACGTTTTTCGATTTCACCAGCGCATCGCGCAAGGTTAAATCCTTGTTCGAGAAAGTGTCGCCGTAATTGTTCGGCGCGTAAGTTGCATTGCCGTAATTGAACTCTTTTTTCTCGTCCTTGAAAATCGTCGCGGCAGTCAACACTCGCGAAGCCGAATCGTAAGCCGTATTGATCGCCGCCGCATAAACAAACGGCTTAAAGACCGAGCCGGGCTGACGCTGGGCGCTCGTCGCGCGGTTGAATTGGTTTTCCAGATAATTCCGCCCGCCGACCATCGCGACAATTTCGCCCGTACGGGGACGAATTGCGACGAGCGCGGCATTCAGATTCCCTTTCTGCTTTTTCGGAAAGTTTTTGTCGAGCTTTTCGAGACGGCTCGCGACAATTTCATAAGCCTTTTTTTGTAAATCGGGGTCAATTGTCGTGTACACGCGAAGGTGCTGCATCGCTTCCGGATCGGTCACGATTTTCGGCAATTCATCAATCGCATACTGCGAAAAATACGGCATTCCCTGCAAATCTTTGGTCGCGGAGATTTGTTTAACATCGAGTTTTGATTGTCTTGCCTCGGAATTTTGCGTTTGCGAAATCTCACCCGCTTCGAGCATCGAATCCAAAACCTGATTGCGCCGCTCACTGACTCTTTCGAGATTTTTATATGGATTATAACGATTCGGACTGCGAATAATTCCCGCAATAAAGGCGGCTTCCGCTAAACTTAATTGTGAAACGTCCTTGCCGAAATAGACGTTTGCCGCTTCGCCGACCCCGTAAATCGAGATGCCGTTTTGCTGTCCGAGATAAATCTGATTGGCGTAAAGCGTGAAAATATCTTCCTTTGAAAGCCGCGTTTCAAGGATTATAGACATATACGCTTCGGTCGCTTTGCGCGTCAAGGTCTTGTCGTTATTGAGCAGCAGATTTTTGACGAGTTGTTGGGTGATTGATGAACCGCCTTGTTTGGCAATCGGCGAACCGTCATCTTCATTTTCGTAACGCCGCCACAACGCCCGCGCAATGCCGCGAAAATTCACGCCGTAATGTTCAAAAAACGCGCGGTCTTCCGTTACGGTGATCGCCTTTACGAGCTGTTTCGGCAAATCGTTAAAGGTGATTACCCTGCGCCGGCTGTTGGCTTCTTCGGCGATCGAACTGAGGATTTTCGGTTCGAGTTTCGTTTTCTCGACCGGCTTTTCAGCGTCCTTATCGGTAATCGAATCAACCGTTTTGCCGTCTTTGCGGAATTTGACCGTAAGCGACGGAAAAACCTTCGCGCCGTCAATCGTGCCGGTCATTCCCGGCTCAATTTCGACTTGATTCGCGCTTGCCTGATAGCGCGAACGCGAAGCGTCCGCCTGATTATTTTTTTCGATGTAGCCCGCCGATTTTAAGTAAGAAATTAATTCTTCGGGTGTCAGTTCTTCGCCGTCCTTTAAGATTTTCGGCGCGGAATAAATTCCCGCATTCGGCGTATAAACCTCGCCGCTCAGGAGTTTATGGTCAATAATGTCCGAATATTCAAACCAAAAATAAGTTGCCGTCAGAAACGTCGCTAAGACCAGGAGCAAAAAAGCCGAAATTGTATAGCCGTTGAAAATAAGGCGAAAGATTCGTTTATAAAGCGGTCGTTTCGGAGCCTGAAACGATTTTATCGGATGTTTCTCCCGCCAATAATTCGGTGGTTTTTTGGGTTTTCGGTTTTTACCTGTGATCTGATTTGGCATTTCTTGGCTAGTTGTATAAGAATTAGTGAGAAAATTGTGTTAGACGGTTGCCCATTTAAATTTTATAAATATTCGATTGATATTGTCCAGTCTTTTTAATTTTTAGAATGAAAGTATTTTTGCCAATATCCAAAATTACGCGGCGAAGATTAATCACGGCGACAATTACGATTTTTGTAATGATTTTTTTCGGCGCGGCGGCTTTTCACTTTTTTGAAGGCTGGACGTGGCTCGAAAGTTTTTATATGGCAACCGAAACCGTAACGACCGTCGGCTACGGCGACATTCCGCCGAAAACGAGCGCCGGACGCGTCTTTGCCATCTTTTTTATGCTGCTCGGCGGCGGCACGGTGCTTTTCGCCATTACGACACTGATTCAATCGCTGATTCAATCGGAAATTATCGAGGCGCTCGACATTCGGCGCAAAACCAAGGAAATGAAAAAACTGCACGATCATTATATTGTCTGCGGCGCCGGCCGCGTCGGGCGGCGGATAATCCGCAATCTGCAAAAGGAAAATCTGCCGTTCGTGATTATCGAACGCGACGAGAAAAGACTCGCCGAATTTGAAGAAGAGAATTTGCCGATTTTGATGGTTGACGCGACACTCGAAGAAAATCTGATTGAAGCCGGTGTCACCCGCGCCAAAGGACTGGCAACTTGTCTGGCGGACGATGCGGCAAATGTTTATGTCGTGCTGACGGCTCGCGGACTCAATCCGAATATGCACATCGTCGCCCGCGCCGTTGAAGAACAAGCCG
>JBDTZT010000266.1:0-5940 GCA_040005005.1 Actinomycetota bacterium | reverse complement strand
TTCGGTTCTTTTGCGCGCGGCGAAGCTAATGAAAACAGCGATATTGATTTGCTCGTGCGATTTTCCAAACCGGTTGGCTGGGCGTTTTACGGAATCGCTGACGAATTGGAAAGAGTTATGGGCAGAAAGGTTGATTTGGCGACTGAAAATATGCTCGGTAAACGTATTCGTGAAAGTGTGAAACGTGATTTGCAGGCGATTTATGAAAAAAACGAACAACGCCGATTGTCTCTGTCATATTCTTGATGCAGTTGAAAAACGGACTACAATACAAAACGATTTGCCGATTTTGAAAAAGCAAATCGAGAAGATTTTAGAGAATTTAAGTTGAAAAAATGATTACCTGTTTTTTGAAATACGAAGTTGAGACGGACAAACTCGCCGATTTTGAAACTTACGCGAAAATGTGGATTCAGCTTGTGGAGAAATTTGGTGGAAAACATCACGGTTATTTTCTGCCGTCAGAAGGAGCCAGCGACATTGCTTACGCGCTTTTTAGTTTTCCGAGCTTTGCCGCTTACGAAGAATATCGCCAAAAAGCGGCGACTGATGAAGAATGTCAAAAGGCAATGGCTTTTTATCAAAAAACGAAATGTTTCCGGCGTTACGAACGTTCGTTTATGCGTCCGGTCTTTGAATAAAGAATGGAAAAAATTAAATTACCAAACGCGCCCGCGCCGGTCGGGCATTATTCATCAGCCGTTGTGCATAACGGCTTGATTTTTGTGTCTGGACAACTTCCCAGAGATGCCGTGACGGGTGAAGTCTAAACGGGCGCGATCGAAGCGCAGACGCAGCTTGCGCTCAGAAATGTCGAAGCGATTCTGATTGCTGCGGGCAGCGATTTGAATCACGTTTTGCAGTTCACGATTTACGTTTCAGAGATGGAGCTCTGGGATCAGGTCAATGCGGTTTATGCGCGGATTTTGGGCGAACATAAACCGGCGCGGGCGATTGTTCCCGTCAAAGATTTGCATTTCGGAACGAAGATTGAAATTCAGGCGATTGCGGCGGTCAAAAATTGATTAGCCACAGAGCGCACAGAACTGAGAAATAATTTAAAACCCTCTGTATTCTCTGTGAACTCTGTGGCTAAAAATAGAATATGAATCTACAAATTTATCAGGTTGATGCTTTTACGAACAAACTTTTTGCGGGAAATCCGGCGGCGGTTTGCCCATTGACGGAATGGCTTGCGGATGACGTGATGCTCAAAATCGCGGCGGAAAACAATCTGGCGGAAACGGCTTTTTTCGTTAAAAGTGGCGACGTTTACGAGATTCGCTGGTTTACGCCCGCCGTCGAGGTCAATCTTTGCGGACACGCGACATTGGCAAGCGCGTTTGTGATTTTTAACTGTCTGAATCTGGAAGACAAAACGGTTAATTTTTATTCGTCGAGAAGCGGAAATCTGAGCGTCGAAAAACAAGGTGATGTTTTGACGTTGGATTTTCCGCGCTACGGCGTGAATGAGATTGAAATTGAAGCGGCACTGGTCGAAGCGGTTGGCAAACGCCCGCTGCAAACTTGGGAAACGCAGGGAAATATGGTGCTGATGCTGTTTGAAACGGAAGCCGAAATCGCCGAAATCGCGCCGGATATGTCGTTGTTGGCAAAAATTCCGTTTGACGAAGTTATCGTCACGGCAAAGGGCGATTCAGCGGATTTTGTTTCGCGAATGTTTGCGCCGCGCATCGGTATCGCGGAAGACCCCGTAACGGGTGCGATTCATTGCAGCTTGATTCCGTTTTGGGCAGAACGTCTCGGCAAAGAAACGCTTTATGCGCGGCAGATTTCGGCGCGCGGCGGCGAATTATTTTGTGAACTAAACGGGACTCGCGTAAAAATTGGCGGAAACGCGACGCTTTATTTGAAGGGTGAAATTTATGTCTAAAATTGCGATTGTTATATTCGATAAATTTACCGACCTCGATTTGTGGTTGATGTGGGATTTGCTGGGCCGCGTCCGCGTCGCGGATTGGGAAGTAAAGATTTTGGGCGAAAAGTCGGTGCATCTTTCGGCGACGAACATCGAAGTCAAAACGCACGGCTCGATAGAAGAAGCAAACGAAGCGGATGCGGTGCTTTTCGTCAGCGGACAAGGCACACGCGACCGCATTGCCGATGAAAATTGGCTCGCAAAATTCAGATTGAACGCGGAAAAACAGTTTATCGGCTCGATCTGTTCGGGAAGTTTAATTTTGGCGCGGCTTGGACTTTTGCAAGGCAAAACGGCAACGACGTATCCGACTTCAAAAGCGGTTTTGGAAAGTTTCGGCATCGATGTCATCGAAAAACCGTTTATCGCGCACGATCGTGTGGCGACGGCAGGCGGTTGTCTGGCGCAGCAGTATTTGATCGGTTGGGTAATTGAAAATCTGGCTGATAAAAGTTGGCGCGAGCTGGTTTTGAAATCGATTCAGCCGGTCGGCGAAGGTTTGTTTTTTGACGATGCGGAAAATTTAGCGCGGCTTTACGCGCCGAAAACAGTGACGGCAGAGGTTTGAATTTTATGAAAAGCGGAATTTGCCCGAAATGCGGCGAATCGGAAGTTTATGGAGATCACGCCAAAACACACGGACTTAGCGTTATTTGGACGGCGATTTTACCCGCTCACACAATACTTTTAGCTTGTGCAAATTGCGGCTATTTAGAATTTTATATTGAAAACGAAAAGGATTTAGCAAAAGTTAAAAAGAACTTTCAGAAAATTGAAAGTTAAGCGAATAGAAAATATGTTATTAGAAATCAAAGATTTACACGCCGGTATCGAAGACCGGGAAATTTTGAAAGGCTTGAATTTGACTGTTAATAAAGGCGAAGTTCACGCGATCATGGGACCGAACGGTTCGGGCAAATCTACTTTGGCAAAGGTTTTAGCCGGACATCCGACATACCAGGTTTTGTCGGGCGAAGTTTTGTTTGAAGGCAAAAATTTACTGGAATTAGAACCGGACGAACGTGCGCGTGAAGGCATTTTTCTCGCGTTTCAATATCCGGTCGAAGTTCCCGGCGTCTCGAATTCGCAGTTTTTACGGCTCGCTTACAACGAAAAAATGAAGTATCACGGACACGAAGAACTCGACCCGCTCGAATTTAACGATTATTTGACGGAAAAAGCAAAAATCGTCGAAATGGACAAATCGTTTTTCAAGCGTTCGGTCAACGAGGGTTTTTCGGGCGGCGAAAAGAAACGCAACGAGATTTTGCAAATGGCGGTGCTTGAACCGAAACTCGCCATTCTTGACGAAACCGATTCGGGACTTGACATTGATGCACTGCGGATCGTTGCCGAAGGCGTCAATAAATTGCGCCACGAAGATAACGCAATAATTTTGGTCACGCATTATCAACGGCTTTTGAATTACATCGAACCTGATTTCGTTCACGTTCTCGCGGGTGGACGGATTGTCAAAGAAGGCGGCAAAGAACTCGCGCTCGAACTTGAAGAAAAAGGCTACGATTGGGTGAAAGCAGCAGGAAACTAAGGCAAATGTAGAAAACTCGCATAAAATATGCCACAAAAATTCGATTCGAAAAATTTAAATTTTTCATTATTCATCATAGTTTTGTGGTCAGCAGTTTTGCTCTTTGGCTTTTTATATTTTCGCGGCGAAGATTTGGGCAAATTAAATATTTTGCTCAAAAAACTGATGGACGGGAAACTTTTCGAAATTTCAGGTTTCGTTGAAAGTTTGGCAGGCGTTTTTACGGCAGTTTTGATCGCGGGAGCGTGGTTCGGTTTCGGTTCTTTGATAACGAATTTAGTCAGAAAGTTTTTCTCAAACGGTAAAACTGCTGAAAACGATTCGCCGATGCTGGAATTGGCGCGAAACTTTGCGCTCGGCGCGGGAGGCTGGTCGTTAATCTGGTTTTTTCTTGGGATTCTTGGAGCATACAACAAAATTTCGGCAATTGTCACGCTCGTTCTCGGTTTGGCTTTAGCTATTTGGCAATTTATTTCTAAAAGAAAAACAGCCGGGATAAATGACGAAAAAGTTGATATTACGGGAAACATTGCTTTCGCATTAATTTTATTTTTGCTCGTTTTGACACTAATCTCGGCAATTGCGCCGCCGATTGCGAAAGATACTTTGCTTTATCATTTTGCTGTTCCGAAAAACTTTATCGCTGCCGGAAATAACTTCGTAATCGAAGGAAATATTGCGAGCTATTTGGCCTTGGGAACGGAGATGCACGTCGTTTGGGCGATGCTTTTGGGCAATTTGGTCAGTGTGCGAATCGGAGAAATTGCCGCCGGAGTAACGGTTTTCGCCTTTTTGCCGATTCTGCTTTTGGCAATTTACGGCTGGTCGCGGGAGGTCGGTTTGAGCAAAACTTGGGCAATCATTGCTGTTTTGCTTTTTACAAGTATTCCAACGGTTTATCACATTGCTTCCAGCGGATATATTGATCTGGCTCTGGCACTTTTCGTGACGTTGGCAATTCATTCGATTGCGCGTTGGTGGGAAAGTTTGGGCAATGAAAGATTGGTTTACGCGGCAATTTTGCTCGGTGCGGCTTTAGCGGTCAAACTGACGGCAGTTTTCTCGATTATTGCACTTATGCTCGTCGGACTTTTACGTGTAAGAGAAGTACAAACGGAAGTAAAACCGAACATCGCACCGATTTTTGCCAAAGGGTTTTTGGCTTTTCTTGCGGCAGGGATTTTGTCAAGCCCTTGGTATTTGAGAGATTGGGCGGCAACGGGAAGTCCGGTTTTCCCTTTCTATATGAATCTTTGGAAAGGAACGGCGACGGGTTGGGACACGGGACGCTCTTTGCTTTTTCAGGCTATGAACTCAAGCTATGGAGGAGAGTCGAAAACCATTCTTGATTATTTAATTACGCCTTTCAGTGTTTCGCTCAGGGCGCAGCCGGAATTGTCCGAATTTTTCGATGGAGTTTTGGGCATCGCATTTTTGTTCGGAATACCTTTGATAATCTGGGCATGGCGGCGTTCTTTTTTGAAAACTGAAATAAAACTTGGCCTTCTGGTTGCGGGTTTGCTCTTTTTATTCTGGCTTTTTACGAGCCAACAACTTCGTTATTTGTTGCCGGCTTTTCCGGTTTTAGCGATTGCTATTTGTTTTTCAGGCAGTTTGCTTTCACGTGAAAACAAACTTTTTCGGCAGACTTTAACGGCGATTTTGCTGATTATTTCGTTTGTCGGCGCGGGAGTGATGCTGGCTTGGTTTTCGATTAAAAGTCCTTTGCAGGTCGCGCTCGGCGGTGAAACGCGTGACGAATATCTGGTGAGAAATGTTGATTATTACCCGTATTACCAGATCGTCAATACGCAAATTCCGCCCGAATCGAAAGTTTGGCTGATCAATATGCGGCGCGATTCGTATTTGCTTGAAAAGCCCTATTTTTCTGATTATATATTTGAAGATTGGACGCTGAGAAAAATAATTTGGGAATCGCGTGATGTTAATGATTTGAGAGCTAAAGCCAAACAAATGGTGGTTAATTATATTTTGGTAAGACACGATTTTCTGTTTGATTACGCGAAATCAACAATTGTTGACGACAAAAAATCAGAGAAGGAAAATCTGGAAAAACTGAATATGCTCAAGGTTCTGATTTTGGACAATAAAGATGTTGTTAAATCAGACAAAAAGTTTAGTTTGGTGAAGTTGTTATAAAACATGATTTCGAGTTTAAGAGAAATTAACGTTAGTTATTTGAAAGAATTTTGGGCGATAAGTTATCTTTTTCGCCGTTGTTAATCGGGCTCACGGTTCATGGCTTTATTATCAAGTTCGGCTGGTGTTCGTTTCTGATTCGCCCGATTGACAACTGAAAAACTGTTCGCGGGAAACGACTTTTCGGCGAAAACAAAACCTTTCGCGGCGTGGCAATAATGTCTTTGGGAACGGCGTTGGGTTTTGCGATTAAGACTTTAAGATAGTTTTAGAAATTTTATGGTTTCACAAC
>JBDTZT010000265.1:0-5951 GCA_040005005.1 Actinomycetota bacterium | reverse complement strand
TCAAAGATGGCTTGTTCATTGTCTAAAGGCGCGACGACCTCTTCAATATTCGCCAGTCCGTTGCTGAAAACATCGGCGACGACGACAACTTCATTGCCTTTTCCTTTTCCGTTGACGAAGGCTTTGGTCATTGCAATCAACGCGCCTTGCGGATTGATGCTCGGCGATTCGCTTGAAACCAAACCGCGACCGGCAACAAAATCAGCTTGAGTTATTTCGCCATCACTTAAACTTGGTCTTGAAGGAAGCAAAACCGGAACTTGTCCGACTCGGTCCGAAAAGCCGGCAATTTGTGCCGTTTGTTGATTACCAGAAAGCAAAATCCAGAGCAGCGAAAAGCCAAAAATCAACGACGCTGCGGTGCCGACGGCGTAAGGCATCACGCGCATTTGCAGAAATTCAAGAAAACTTTGCGAAAAATAATGTTTTTTCTGCAGCGCGGTCGGCGCAAGTTCGGCCGCCATCGCATTTTTTACCGAAGCAAGCAAATCTTTCGGCATCACGGGCTGCGAAATTTGCCGCAAACTCTGCCGCAACGCGCCGAAATCGTCCAATTTCTGACGACACAAAGGGCATTGCACCAGATGTTTGTCAATCATCCCGCGTTCTTCGTCAGCTAAAATATTGTCTATGTAAAGCGACAAATTAAATTGTAAATTTTCGCATTTCATCATTTTCGTTCGGTTTTTGGTTTTCGGTTTTGGTCTTTAGAAAATAAAACGAAGATCTAAAACCGGAAAACCAAAGCCCATTTTTAAGTGAATGACTGGCTGACCCCGGCTGTTTTCCTTTGACGGAAAACAACGGTTAGCATTTTGTTTGATTTGATTGACAATTTTCTGTTCCGGTAAATTCGTTTGTTGTTGCTGATCTTTCAAATATTACCAAAACTGAAAATTATCTTTCATTTTGCACAAAAAACTTTCGTCTCCCTTTGACCTCTCGTTGGCACCGATTTTCGTCTTTAGTTTGAAACCGGGGCGAGTCAATCATTCACTTCTTTTAAGTCTCCAGACTCAAGTCTCAAGTCAAAAAATAAATGACTTGGGACTTGAGTCTGGAGACTGATTTTCAAATACCTTCCAATTTGCGGCGCAATTCGTCGCGTCCGCGGGCGATTCGTGATTTCACAGTACCGATATTCACTTCCAGAGTTTGCGCGATTTCTTCGTAGCTCAAACCCTCGATGTCGCATAAAACGACGGCTTCACGAAAAATATCGGTCAAAGCATTCAGCGCGTCCCGAAGAATTTTCGCCCGTTCACCTCGCAAAGCGGTTTCTTCGGGATTTAACGCTTTGCTCGAAAATGTTTCCGACAAAGGCGTATTGCTGTCAGCAATCGTGACATCAAGCGAAATCGTTTGGTCGCGCCGGCGGCGTTTCCACCACCGAAAACGATTGCGCGATTCGTTGATCGCAATCCGAAAAAGCCACGTTTTCAAATCCGCCTCGCCGCGGAATTTCTTGATCGCTTTGAGCGCACTCAAAAACGTTTCCTGTGTCAAATCACTTGCTTCTTCCGCGTCTTGCGTGAGACGGTAAACCAAACCATAAATATCGCTTGCATAACGATTTGCCAAAGTATCAAAGGCATCTGCGTCGCCCGTTTTTAATTTCTCAATAAACTCGCTTTCGGCTGATGAAAAGGCAACGCCCGCTCGTGCCGCCAGTGCGACATTTCCCAATTCTTCATCGCCGATTGTCATTGACTTGCTGAAGAACATTTGCCTTTTTGCAATCTCTCTTAAAGAAAATTTTAAATTGCTCATCCGCCGGTTTCCTGCGAACTGTTTTGTTAGACACCGAAAAATTTATTTTGTTCCCGGAAAAAATAAAAAATAATCAGATCTTAAATCTTTGCGTCAAAAAAGTCTGCTTTAATATCTGTTCTGACTTTCCCACATTGGCTTTTCCCCTAAACTTACTTGCTCTCGACTTCGTTTTACGATAAATTAACTCTTTTGGAAAAAATCCTAAAAAAATCATTTAGACAATTATATAACGAACGAGCATTCAAAAGATTGCATTTTTTTAAATCAGATGGCAAGAAAACGAAGAATTCCTGAAGTAACGCTTCCGACCAATGAGCCGAAAGCAAAGGTTCAATATCAAGATGCTTTTCAAGCAACGCTCAGTAAAAGAGTTGAGGAAGTAGGAAAAACATTTGAAGGCAAAGGCAAAACGGCACTTTACGCGATTGCCGCCGTGGTCGGTTTATTGGTTTTAGTCGGCATATTTTATATGTGGAGCCGCAGTTCCGATGCAAAAGCGCAAACCGCGCTTGGCAAAGCGATTGAAACTTCGCAAGCATATGTCACCGATTCACCGGTTCCGGCAGGCTCGACAATAAAGACTTTTAAGACGGAAAAAGAACGCGCCGAAGCCTCGGTTGCCGAGTTTCAAGCCGTGGCCGATAAATTTGGCGGAAGCGTCGGCGAAAAAGCTAAATATTTTGTCGCGGTTAACAAAGTATCGCTTGACCGTGCCGCCGCCTCCTCGGAACTCGAAAGTTTGGCAGCGAAAAACGATGAAGTCGGCAAACTCTCGAAATTCGCGCTTGCCCAGATCAAATCAGACGACGGCAAACCCGACGAAGCAATTGCCCTTTACCAGCAGCTCGCCGCTGACGATAATTCGATTATTGCAAAAGATACGGTAAATTTTGAGCTTGCCAAACTGCTCGAAAAACAAGGCAAAAAAGACGATGCGGTAAATCTTTATTACACCATCGCCAAAACCGCGACCGAAGCCAAAGACTTGGACGGCAAACCCGTTCCGATGTCGTCAACCGCCCGTGATGCGAAATCCAAACTCGAACAACTCGCGCCCGACAAAGCGAAGGAAATTGTTGAGCCAAAACCCGAATCGCCGTTCGGCGGTGGCGGAATGCCTTTGGGAATTCAATAAATACAGCCTAAAAAAATCAATAAATGAATTTGCACGAGCGCGGCGAAAGTCGCGCTTTCTTTTTAAAAGAAAGTCTGAAAATTTGAAAAAACAACCGGCTATTCGTTATTTGTAGTAATATAACTTAGAAAAGTTTAGAGGTTTTCAATTTGAGCGATATTGCACACGCAAAAACAGCGGACGTTTCAACGGCGGCAGATTCTGTTTCGACCATCTTTCCCGATAAAACGATCAGCATCCGCGTTTCACCGAACAGCTATTTTACCGCGCTGATGCTCGGGTCTTTCTTTTCCGCATTTTTTATCTATCTCGAAATGGATTTGTGGGCGTTGATTCTGCTCGGGTTAAGCGTGATTTTTCTGCCTGCCCTGGCCGTCACCGACCGCGTTGCGTTTGACGGCAAAAGATTGCGGCGGACGGGGATTTTGCCGCGCTTTTGGGCGTGGCTTAACGGTTTTCATTATCGTCTAAAACTGTCGGACATCGAACAAATCGAAACGCAGGCCTTACGTGCACTAAAACGCGGCGGAAGTGTCTTTTACCGTTACCGCACCTCAGTTTCAGGTAAGCATTTGAAATTTGTTTTCGCGTCTGGCGGCGAGGAATACCGCCAGATGATTCGCAGCATTTTTCCGCGTCTGCCGGAGAATGTGCTCGACAATCGCTCCATCGAATTGCGCGATTATCTCAATGAACCGAAGGAAATTTTGATGAAGGCGGAGTTTGTGCATATTCCGTCGTCGGACGTTTTGGAAGATTCGGTCAATATTTTTGAAAAGACCGCGCGAAAAAACCGGCAGAGCGGGGAAATCGGCACGGCGGAAATCGAAAAAGTCGAATATCTGCGCCGTCTGGCTAACGAATTGCGGCTTTCGGGACATCTTCTGCAAGCTCTCGAAGCATTTCGCCGGGCGCTCGTCATTCATCCGCAGGATGCCTGGTTGTTGTTTGAAACGGCGCGGTGTCTGCATTCCTTTGCGGGTGCGGAGCGCGACGACAAACTCCGCCGCAAGGCCAACGCGCTGCTTCGGCTGGCGGAAAAACGCGCCCGCCACGATAAAGAATTGCTGGCGCGGCTGGGCGAAAGTTATTTTCAGTTCGGCGATTGGGAACGCGCCCGCACGGTTTTTCAAAAATCCATTGATAAAGTTGAAGAAAACTTCCGAAGTTTGCGCGGAATGGCGGAAATCGCTTTACGCGAAGGCAAAATTGCGCACGTTATCCATAATTTTTCGGCGGCAAACCGTTTGGCGGAAACTCCCGCGCTGCGGCGTTGGACGCAGGGCGAAGCTGATTATTTTTCGCATCTCAACGACGACGAAGATTATATGGAGATGGAGATCAGCCGCATCAATCTGCTTGAAAATTTGGAAAACGCGAAAAAAACCTCACTCAAAATCGTGATATTCGGATTTCCCGCGATATTGATCGGTTTGGTTCTCAGCGAAGATTTAATCGCCAATATCGGGTGGGCAATTTCAAGCGTCGCACTGCTTATCTGGACAGGTTTGCTGACGAGCCTCAATCTTTTCTCCGAAAGAATTCCTTACGAACTGGTCGAAGAAGAAGATTAAGAATGAGGCGGATTATGCGGAAAATCATCTGTTCAAGTTGGCTGATCTTAATTTTAATCGCTTCGTCGTGTTTGTCCGCTAAATTTGATTACAACAAACTGCTTTTGTCGGATTCCGAAGTGACATCTATTTATGAGCAAAACAAAGATGCCTTGAACAAACTGATGGAAATGCTTCAGGAAGACCTCAAAAAGATTGAACCGGATAGTAAATCTACGCCGACACGCCATCTGTCTTTTGACAAAAACTGTCTTGAGCGAAAAAATTGCAATGTGACAGTTTCGCCCGAAAGACATTCCGAATACGATAAAATCATCTCGAAACTTCCGGTATTTTCTTATCTGTATGCCCAGAGCAATGGCGCGGATTTATTTTTTTTGCACCTCACTCTATCTACTACTCAAGAAAAAAAACAATCCGAAATTTCGTGCGATAAAGGCTTGTATTATTCAGCCAAACCTCACCAAACCGTTTCGTTACCGCTTGATTCGACTGATTGCAAATCGCTGATGGCAACGGACGGCAAAGGCGGAACATTTATTTATCGCGGATTGCAAGACAACTGGTATTTGTTTATGAACGGCATTGATAATTCTCATGATGACTGAAATAAGTTTTAATTCGGGAAAATGTACAGAATTTTGCCGATTGAAAACTATTCGGCAGGTTATTTTGATTGGCGGTGCGATTACCGATTTGAATTTAATCGCGTTGGAAAACTAATTGGAGCGCGGGGCTCTTGCCCGCGAGGGTTGATTAAAAAAGAAACGCGAGCATTTCTGCCCGCGTTTCTTTTTTGGATTGTAATTTGTTTATTCAGCGTTTCCGGCTTTTTTTGTTTTGGTGGTTTTCGTTTCCGTTTTTTTGGCCTTTGCGGGTTTTGCTTTCGGGGCGGCTTTTTCTGCCGGATTGAGCATTGCCGACCAGCGGTATTCGGGTGTTTCAAAACCTTCTTCCAACTTTTTGAAGATGAAATCGGTCATCGTTTCGACGATCCATTTATGATTCGTTTCGCCGACCGAGGCGAGTTCGGCATCGGGCGCCGGATTCATAAAGTCAATCGCGTAAGGAATTCCGTCCTTGATGGCGAATTCGACCGTGTTCAAATCGTAGCCGAGCGCGGTGCAGATGGTTTTGACGTCTTTTTCGACGCGGGCGTGAAGTTCGGGCGAAAGATAATCGTCAACATTAACGTATTGCATTCCCGACAAATACGGCTGCGACGGGTCATACGGCATAATCAAAACCTTTTCTTTGCCGACACAGTAGCAGCGGACGAATTGATCGTATTCGATGCCTTCCTGCAAGGTCATACAAAGCGTTCCGGTCTGATTGTAAACGTGCCAGAGTTCTTCGAGCGACCAGATCTTCGAAACATTTTTCCAACCGCCGCCGTCAAACGGCTTGAGGAAAGCGGGGAAGCCGACATAATTGACGATGCCTTCCCAATCAAGCGGAAATTCGAGATT
>JBDTZT010000264.1:0-5962 GCA_040005005.1 Actinomycetota bacterium | reverse complement strand
TTTTGAGACGCTTTTTGACTTCGGCTTTGATCTCTTCAGCGGACAAAGCCTTTTCGCCCTTTTGTACGTCTTCGATGTAACCTGCGAGCGAAAAAGCATCAATTTCATCGGCGGTCGCGGCGTAAAGTTCGTTCAGTTCGACAAAAGCGGCTTTCAGATTTTTAGAATCTTTCTCGAAAGTTCCAAACTCGATTTGCCCTGCGCCGTGTGCCGCGAGAACCTTATAAAGCCGAAAATCCAGCTCGTCCGAATCAAATTCCTTAACGTTTGACGGCAGATAAATCGTCTTGCCGTCGCCGATGCGCGATTCCTGCGGCATTGCCGTTAAAGGCGCGATTTCGACCTCTTTGCCCGTCAAACCTTCAACGTAAATTCGCAAAATCGTCTGGATTTTTTCGAGTGGTAAACCTTCCTCCGCTTCTTGCAAGAGTTCGTTTGATTGCCGCGTTTCGAGCGCGAAATAACTTTTCCGCGCTTTGGCGGAAACGTTTTCCTTCTCAACTAAACCTGTTTCAACCCATTCTTCAAATTGCGCGAGCGAAACTTTTTTCAGAGCTTGCGCTGACGAACGAAACGCGGCAAGCGCACTTTCAGCGTCTTTTTCGGCAATTTCGGCGACAAGATTTAAAACCTTTTGCGCGATTGAAACGATTTCGTTTTTCTTTTTGAGCGTTTGTATTTGCGCGAAAAACTTTGGAGTGGCGCGAAGAAAGGCAATCAAAATCGCATTGCCGTTTTTAGCGATAAGCTGTAAACACGCGCACCATTCATCAAAAACTTTGTCGGTTTTCTGCAAAACATCGCTTCCGGCGGAAACAAAATGAAGCGTCACGCTGCCGCCGAATTCGAGAAATTCGCGCGATTTTTCCATCAAAACAACCGCGTTTCCGGCTGAAACTTTTTTTAACGATTCGGGCAGATTCGCCCACAGATCAGCAGTCATTCCCCCGGTTCGATTGGCAAAAATCGAAGCCAGCGCGATGACCGATTTTGAAACTTTGTTTTTATCATCGCCGAATTTTTTCAGCGCATTGCAAACCTGCGGCGTTTTGTGCAGAAAATCCGAACTGTGTTTTGCCGAACGATTGGCGATTTCGCTCGCCAACCTTAAGAAATCACTTAAAAGTTCGTCGTCTTTGATCTCTTTGGCAAGACGCGGAATCATTTCAAAAGTTTCGAGCGCGATCGAACTCGATAAAACAAGCTGGCGCGTGCAGATTTGAAAAACGAGCGGACGCGCAGGTTCGGGAACGATTTCTAAACCGTCCACTCCGTCCGTAAAAAATTTCGCGCCCAAATCAGCGTTGCCCATCGCCAGCCGCCGTCCGAGTTCCGCCCAATTCCGCAAATCTTCCGCCGATAAAATCTTCGCCGCTTTCGGCACGGCTTCGACAAATTCGCGGCTCACACGCAGAGAAACGCCCGCCAGGCTCGCGCTCGCTTCGAGTGCAGCGCGTTTTTGTTCGCTCGAAAGTCGAGTCAATCGTTTCGCTAAACCGGTGAATGTTTGTTTTTTGTGATTCGGTAAATCATCTTCGTTCGCCATATCTAAATTTTAGGAGAAAAAGCTGAAATTAGAAATCCGAATCCGTTGAAAATTCCGGAAGAAGGAAATTTTCGGCCAGGTCGTCAGATTGGATGATTTCGGCAATTGTCGTATTTAGCGTCGGTGCTTCAATGCCGTCCGGATAAATAAAACTATGGAAACAGGCATTGGCATTGCCTTCGCGCAGAGAGTCGAGCTTATGATTGCGCTCCAATTCGGCAAGTTTCTGCATCATCCAGTTTTGCTCATCACGCGTCAGGTTTTTACGCGATACGTCAAACGCGCAACCCGAAGTGTGCGGCGGCAGACTGCCTTTGCCGCTGACTTTGAATGAATTGGCATTTGTTTTATTCAAACTGATTTGATAATCCATCGAACGCAGCAAACTCGTCACGCGCAGAGGAGCTTTTGCCATTTGAAAATAAGCGCTTGTAAATTCCTCGAAAAGTTTGCGGGAATCTTTGTTATACATTCTGAGCAGCCGAATACGCATTTGCTTGCGGTCAACCGGATTATTGAGGTCATATTTCTGCCCGTCAAAATTATCGGCAAGCTGTTTGAGAATTTTATACTTCGGCGAATCAGGCGGGATTTTGGTATTTCCTGTTTCAAAACTGAATGATGTAAATTCATCGCCCGTCGCGCTTCCGCCGATGTCCAAAACATAGCTTTCAGTCGCCATCGGCATTTCACCGACAAATTTGCCTTCAAGACGCAACTGCGCCAAATCCGCAAAATCAAGCGGCTGTTTATAGCCTTTTTGATTAATCAATTGGGCAAGTTTCGCTTTTTGTTTTGTAACGTTTCCGCCGACCAGTTCGACCGGAAGCGCAATCAGCCCGGAAGGTTCGGCACCGCTCGCACCGTGATTCAAGGCTTTATCGAGCTGCGCTTTAAAGAATTCGATCTTAACATTCAAATCCGAAGGTTTCGTGGCATCAGTCGTCGAAACAGAGTTTATTGCTTTCAGGTCTTCGGCTTTCAGCGGGTCTTCTTCAACTTCCCACGAAGCAATCAGATCGTCTAAATCATCAGGGTCTTCGCCGCCGAGCGGATCAATTACGCGCACCGGAATCAATGCCGATTTAACAGTTGGCGGCGCCGGCTTAACGTTGTTATTTCCACAACCGTCACAATTGTTGACGATAATCAGCGCAACCACGCCAAGCAGCAGAATAAGAAACGCTGCACCGATCGCGACCATCAAAATTATCGGCGGCTTTTGCGGTGTCGGAGTTTTCTTGGTGGTTTTTGGTTTTTGATCTTTGGCTTTTGGTTTTTTGCCCGTTGACGATATTTCCGGCTTGCTCTCGACTTTCGACGCTTGACTCTCGACTATTTCGACCGCAATCTGTGTTTCGCTGCCAATCGTGATTTCATCGCCGTCGAAAACTCTTTGCGGTGCGCCCGAAACCTTTTCGCCGCCCACAAAAGTTCCGTTCAGAGAATTTTCGTCAACCACAAAACAAGCATCGCCGTCGCGGAAAAAAGTCGTGTTTTTGCGTGAAAGTCCGCTATCGCTTAAAACAACCTGCGACGCATCGGTGCGCCCGATTGAAACTTCATCTTCGAGCACAATGGTTTTGCGCTCGTATGGATTGTTGATTTGAAGCGTTATTTTTTTCATCAGTGATGATGCTCGTCCGCCACTTCTTTTAATTTCGAGATGTCGAGAAGTTTGGAAAAATCGTCAAAATGAAACATCGAATCGTCTTTGCAATAATCACAAAAAAACGTCACATCTTCGCCCAAATACATATCTTTCAGATGATAGGCGATAAAACAACCATAACAACGCTGAATGCGTTTCCCGAATTCGTTGATAATCTCTTCGTTATTTTCAGGCACCATACAATTGTTTCCGAAACGGAAAAAAAGTGCAAATTTACAGGCGAAGTTAAGAAATAATTATCCACCGATAAAGACAGACAGACACAGATTTTGCATTGAATTTAAAAAACATCGGAAATCATTTGAGAATAAAATTAAACCTTGTTATCTGAAAGCTCGTTGAAACTTGAAAAAGTCCGCTTGCAAAATTTTCTTCAATATGCGAACAATATAAAAAAACAATGAAGTTTTTCACAAATCAAATTCACCATTTCCATCATCACGCGCATTTTCATCATCGCGCGAACTAATCCTTTTTCTAAATCCGAAAAATTAGTTTTATAAACAAACGGCGCGAACTTCAGAAAAAGCTTTCGAGACGCAGTTTTGTCTTTTTACGAAATGAAAATCCAGAAATTAAAAATCGCATTGCAAAAATCGGGACGTTTGAGCGAAGATTCGATGAATCTGCTCAAAAAATGCGGCCTTCGCTTCAGCAACGGACTCGGCAAACTCCGCACCGAAACCGAAAATTTTCCGCTCGAAATCTTCTTTTTGCGCGATGACGACATTCCCGAATACGTTGCGGACGGCGTAGCCGACATCGGCATCGTCGGCGAAAATGTGCTGGCGGAAAATCAAAAAAATGTCTGCATCATCGAATCGCTCAACTTCGGCAAATGCCGTCTCTCGCTCGCCGTTCCGAAGAATTTTGATTATCGAACGGTCAAAGATTTTGAAGGAAAACGCATTGCGACGAGTTACCCAAACATTTTACGCAAGTTTTTCGCTTCAAACGAAGTCAAGACGGAGATTCACACAATCAGCGGTTCGGTTGAAATCGCGCCGTCAATCGGTCTGGCCGACGCGGTTTGCGATCTTGTGAGTTCGGGAAGCACGCTTTTTTCCAACGGGTTGCGCGAGGTCGAAACCGTTATGAATTCCGAAGCGGTGCTCGTTTCGCGCCCGAATCTCGAGGCCGATTTGCAAGCGATTTTGGACAAACTTCTCTTTCGGATCAAATCGGTCAAATCCGCCAAACAAAACAAATATATTTTGCTCAATGCGCCAAACGAAAAAATCGCGGAAATTATTAAACTATTGCCCGGAATAAAAAGCCCGACGGTTTTGCCGCTGGCGGAAAGCGGTTGGAGTTCGGTGCATTCGGTGATCAACGAAAACGACTTTTGGGAATCGGTCGAAAACCTGAAAAACGCGGGCGCAGAAGGCATTCTTGTGATTTCGATTGACCAGCTGATTCAATAAATGGAATGCCGTCATCGCGGGCGGCGCGAAAAATATGCAGATTATTAAATATCCGAAAAAAGAAACTTGGAACGCACTTTTAACGCGTCCTTCAATTGACGCGAAATTTTTGGAGCGCGGCGTGGCGAATATTCTGGACGACGTTCGCAAAAACGGCGACGAAGCATTGAAACATTGCGCGCGTTTTTTCGATAAAGTCGAACTCGACGAATTTTTGGTCACAGAAGAAGAATTTGCCGAAGCCGAAGCGCAGGTTTCACCCGAATTAAAAGACGCGATAAATATTGCCAAAGCAAACATCGAAAAATTTCATGCCGCGCAAGTCGAAAAACCGCAAATTATCGAAACAACCGCAGGAGTTTTCTGTTGGCGAAAGAGCGTGCCGATTGAAAAGGTCGGTCTTTACGTTCCGGCGGGCACCGCGCCGCTTTTTTCGACCGTTTTGATGCTCGCAATTCCGGCAAAACTTGCGGGCTGCGAGGAAATCATTATTTGTTCGCCGCCTGCCGCAAACGGCAAAATAAATGATGTAATTTTGTTTGCGGCAAAACTTTGCGGCGCCACCAAAGTCTTCAAAATCGGCGGCGCACAGGCAATTGGCGCACTTGGGTTCGGAACCAAATCAGTTCCGAAAGTTTTCAAAATCTTCGGTCCCGGAAATCAATATGTGACCGAAGCCAAACAGCAAATAACCAAATTCGGCGTCAGCGTGGATATGCCTGCCGGACCTTCGGAAGTCGCGGTTTTGGCAGACGAATCGTGCGTTCCGTCATTTGTCGCGGCAGATTTATTGTCGCAAGCCGAACACGGCATTGACAGTCAGGTTTTACTTGTCACGACGAGCGAAAAAGTTATCGAAGAAACTTTAATCGAACTTGAAAAACAACTCAAAACTCTCCCGCGCCAAGCGATTGCCGTCAAGGCGATTGAAAATTCAAAAGCGATTCTGGTCGAAAACACGGAAACAGCCATTCAGTTGTTGAACGAATACGCCGCCGAACATCTGATTTTAGCGACCCAAAACGCAGACGAAATCGCCGAAAAAATTGTCAACGCGGGCTCTGTATTTTTAGGAAATTACTCCTGCGAATCGGCGGGCGATTATGCTTCGGGAACGAATCACACACTGCCGACGGGCGGCTATGCAAAATCTTACAGCGGCGTGTCCTTAGATTCGTTTGTTAAGAAAATTACGTTCCAAAAACTAACTACCGAAGGTATCAAGAATTTGGGGAACGCCGTCGAATTAATGGCTGAAGCCGAAGAGCTGCAAGCACACAAAAACGCGATTTCGATTCGATTGGAGGCAATCCAAGCAAG
>JBDTZT010000263.1:0-5964 GCA_040005005.1 Actinomycetota bacterium | reverse complement strand
ACAATTGAACCCTCAATCAATTCTACAACCTGTCAGTTAGTGACAAGTCAAGCGGTGTTTTTAACTTCGGCGACGGATTTGATTAAATGACAGGCTGAATTACCATTCGGTTGAACATCAGTCGGTTGAGCATCAGTCATTTGATTCCAATCGGTTAATGCACTTTCCATTTTCTTTGGCAGTTTTTGGAGTTCCCTGATTTTACGGAGGTTTTCCTTAAGATATGATGTTCGACTATATACTGAACTCTTGCTTAAAACTTCTTTGATTTTGCGTCAAAGAAAATCCCGGACTTTTCGCCGCCTGTATAAAACGGAAACAATCAACCGGCTCCCAATAATTCTATTGGATGTGCTGCAAATTGATCGTGCCGCAACAGCACCCCGTTTTGTTGATAACCGGCAGACTGATTGCCTGATGTTCGTCGAATTTCAGTTTTGCTTCTTCGAGTGAATCGTCCGCGCCGCAGCAAGCCGACACCGGACGCATAATTTCTTTGACACTGACTTCCGAAGCGATTCGGTCTTCAGCCGCTACGCTGTGACAAATGTCGCGTTCGGTAACGACTCCGACGAGATTAAGATTCTCAATATTGTCAACCACCGGCGAGCAACCGCAGCCCGATGTTTTCATCGCTTTCGCCGCCGTTGCCGCCGTGTCTTGCGGCATACAGCACGAAGACGCTTCGATTGGTTTCATGACATCACTACAACAACTCATTTTCTTTTTCTCCTTCTATTCGATAAAGTATTAAAGCAGCTGCCCATACAAGCACGAACACTAAAAGAAGCCACTTAAAGGCAGAATTAATAATAAAATTGATGACGGTCATCCAGCCAATAGAACTTAAGCCTGCCAATACAATCACCTGAAACGCTCCCCGCGTTCGCGTTTGAAAAGATGCAAAAGCAACATAAGTTGTCAATAAACCGGCGGTGAAAATATATCCGCCCATCACCCAAAAGACCTTTTGCAGCCAGCGAGCAAGACCCGGCGCGGCCCTTTGAATCTCAGCTAAAGTGGTATCCATATAGCGGACATCTTCCGGCAAAAGAGGCGGGCGCAGAAAAATAAAATAGAGACCGATCCCCATTAGAATAACCCGCCGAGTGCCAGAACTTTTGGGTAGTATGGATAAAGTTTTACTTCGACTGCTTGCGCCTCCACTTTAATTTCCGGTTGAAAAACAAATTATGATGCTTCTACGCGATCACTTTCGTCTTACATTTTCTTCTTGCCGGACATATCCATTTTTTTCTGGTCTGTCATCTCCATCTTTTTCTGGTTGGACATATCCATCTTTTCAAGCTGCATAACAAGCGCGGCGGCGTGTTCATTAACGTCCGCGGCATTCGGTGTCGCCACTTGCAAAGCCTTTTCCAGGGCGAGAGTATGTTCTTTGACGACGGCTTGTTCCGCCTGCATTTTCTCCATCATCGGCTTCATCATGGTCATCATTTCAGGCTTCATTTTGCCCATCTGCGATTGATGAATTTCGTCCATCTTTTCCATACTGCGTTTGATTTCGGCAAAGGCGTTCCGCGCGAGTTCAACATCTTCCAATTTCCCTCCCGCCGTCATATCGCGCAGAGTTTTGGCAAATGTCAGCACATTTTGCCGGTATGCCATCATTACCGCGTGGTGCGGGCTTTTTTGCATTGCCCCCATATCCATCATCATATCTTTGTCCATCTTGTTACCGTCTTGCGCGACGACGCTGCCGACGCATAAAAGAACTACGGCAATTGCTGTCCAAATCACTAATATTTGTTTTTTCATTTTTATCTCCTATATGTTTTCGTTATTCGTAAAATTCGATTTAAATCCGCCGTTCGGATTATTTTTATCTGCCATCCAGTATGATTAGCAGGCTTTTATCGAGGCGGTTTCAATTCTTGGTTAGCAGGTTGTAAAACGTTGCTAAAATCCACGCGAAAATTCCCGCGAATACACTCCAGGCAATAAGTCCCCAAATAACGCCCAGTGGTGAAAGCATAAATCCGGACTTGCCCATCTCCATATGCACCATATTCCCAGTCATATTCATCATTGCCCCCGGCATCAGCCAGACCAGCAGCGAGCAGATTATCCACACTATGGCGGCGGTAATCGCACTTGCCAACGCAAAATTAAACGGATTGATTTTCATAATATTCATTCCTAACCTTTATTAGCTGAATTTTCGGTGCGAATAATACATCCAAAATCGCAAGACCAACGCTGAATTTTGTAAAACAACAGAATATCACTCGCTCTACCACGGTGTCGGTGTGTTATCGCACATAGCTTACCCCTGTAAGGTATATTTTACATTCAACATTATGGAAAATAAGATTTGTCCGTGAATAAATATGAATTATCCTTTACAAACGATAAACCTTTGGCGAAGATGATTATAGAGCGACGAAGCGCATGGCGTGCGTCTCGCCGCTCTTTGGGGACGGCAGTTCAGAGCTAACTGAAACAAACCGTCTTTCTCGCCGAACACCTTAATAGCGTAAGGAGCCAGCGAAATTGAAAAAAAACGAAGCAGATAAAACCAAAAACGTGCACAGTGTGATCGAGGTCAAACATGACCGCGAACTTCCGCGCCTGAGCCGCATTGAAGGACAAGTGCGCGGCGTGCAAAAAATGATTAGTGCCGGAAGAGACTGTCTCGACATCGTTCATCAAATCTCGGCGATTATCAATGCTTTGCGCCGTGTGCAGAACGATATGTTGCGCGACCATCTGGCGGCACTCGGCGAAGCGATCATTGCCGGAAATCTTTCACCGCAGGAAAGGCGCGAGATGGCGGACGAACTGGCCGCGCTGTTCAAGCAGTTATCATAAAGTTTGGACAATTTCTAAAAAATCAAATTTTCAAAGAGCCGACGGGGCGGCAAACTATTCTATTTGCCAGCCAAATTGCCAACGGAACGAATGTTGTAAGCTGTATCAGCGGCAAAAGTCCAACCTCAAGAAACGGCACGACCGGCATCGTCCGGTTGTAACTCCATAACTCGAACCGGAGAGCGAACAATTCAAACCCGACGGCGCAAATCGCGCCAAGCAGGATAGTGAGCGGATAAAATACTTTTCGATTTGCCAAATTAAATTTCATTAACAAAACGTAAATTCCAATCGTAACCAGTGCATCAATGACCGCTGCCAGTGTGCAGAATAAAAAAATCTTGCCGAGACCGTCTTCCGGTTTAATCTCGAAAGCAAACATCTGCGCCATTTCCCAAAGCCAGTTCAAACCGAAAGCTATCGCCGCTAAAAGAGCATAGAATTTGATTGAGTTTTGCATCGAATCCGGATTTAATTTTTAACCGCTTTTAGACTTTGATCGAGTGCCTAATAAACATCTTCGCGCCGACAACCAAGATAATTTATCTGTTGATTTTCATATTTTTCATCAACTGCCGTTCATCAATGTTTCATATTTTCCATCTGCATATTCGTTGGCATCGGCGTTTCGCGATTCATCTCGCCCGCCCGCATTGAAAGATCGCCGTAAAGCGCTGCCAGCCAAAAGCCGCCGGCGAGCAGCGCAATCGTAATCAGTGTAACGATGAGTTTGTGTGCGAGTAACTAAATCCAAGGCGACATACAGAGCGGAAACGGCAGTCAGCGCAAACCATATCCACAAAATAATGTCCGTCGTGCTGGCCATACTTATCTTCGCAATCTACTTACTTTTCGGTTATAAAAACTTAATACCGATTTCAACTTCCCGTCGCCGGATTTGGAAGTGTTTCGGAAAACGGCGCTACAGCTTTATCTGGTTCGTCCTTTGTTTCCGCGCCGCCCCATTCATCTTCGCGCCCATCTTTTTTCGCCTCGCGTTCCCTGATGATTTTTTCCGCGGCGTGGCGGCCGAATTTGAAAAACACGGCGGGCGTAACGATTTGGTCGAGCAAAGTCGAAGTCAAAATTCCGCCTAACACGACCACCGCCAAAGGATGCAGAATCTCTTTGCCCGGCGCACCGGCGGCAACCGCTAATGGAACGAGTGATAATCCGGCCGTCAGCGCAGTCATCAGCACCGGCACTAATCTTTCAAGCGAGCCGCGAATAACCATCTGTTCATTGAAATCTTCGCCTTCCTCGCGGATCAAATGAAGATAATGCGAAATCATCATAATGCCGTTGCGCGACGTGATGCCGACGAGCGAGATGAAGCCGACCAGCGTGGCAATCGAAAACACGCCGCCGGTTAAAAGCAGCGCGGCAATTGCGCCGATCAAAGCGAGCGGAATGTTGATCATCACCTGAAGAGCCGAATGCCAGTCGCCGAGTGCTTTGAGCAAGATAAAGAAAATCGCAATGAGCGAAAAACCTGTCAGCAGGGAAAGTGTTCGGGTCGCCGCCTGCTGCGCCTCGAATTGCCCGCCGTATTCGACGAAATAGCCTTCCGGCAGTTTGACCTGCGCGGCGATTCGGACGCGCATATCGCCGACGACCGAGCCTAAATCGCGTCCTGCGACGTTCGATTGAATAACGATTCTTCTTTTGGTATTTTCGCGTAAGACCTGATTCGGACCCGGTAGATTTTCAATTGCGGCAACGGCGGAAACAGGAATTTGGGTTCCCTGCGGCGTGTCAATCGTGACGTTTTTGAGTGCATCGAGACTGTTTCGGGCTTCGTCCGAGAAACGCACGACGACATCGAAACGACGCTCGCCTTCGATTGCTTCGGAAACTTTTTTGCCGTTCAAAGCCGTTTCCAGAGTTTCGGTAATTTCTCCGGCATTCAAGCCGTATTGGGCGGCGCGTTCGCGGTCAATATTAAAACGAATTTGCGGAATCAAAACCTGTTTTTCGATATAAACATCGGTCGCGCCAGCGACGCCCGTCATCACGTTGCGGATTTCTTCCGCCTTTGAGCGCAAAATCGGCAAATCGTCGCCGAACAGTTTGACGGCGATTTGTGCGGTGACGCCCGATTGGAGATGGTCAATGCGGTGCGAAATCGGCTGTCCGACATTGACCGAAACGCCGGGAATTTCCGCCATTTTCTCTCTGATTTCATTTAAGATTGCTTCGCGGTTGCGCACGCCGTCCTTTTTCAAATCAACATCAATTTCGGTGTAATGAACGCCTTCGGCGTGTTCGTCGAGCTCGGCGCGTCCGGTGCGTCTGCCGGTTGAAACGACTTCCGGCACTTGGAGCAGAAGTTTTTCGGCGATTTGCCCGATGCGGTTCGATTCCGTAAGCGATGTTCCGGGCTGCGCCTGAATATTTATCGTCAGCGTTCCTTCATTAAATTCGGGCAAAAAGGAAGTTCCGACAAATGGCAAAGTCGAAATCGCAATGATAAATAAAAGAGTCGCGCCGCCGATCACGAGCCACGGGTGATGAATCGTCCGGTGCAGTAATTTTTCGTCCCACTTTTTGAGAAAACGAACCAGAAAGCCGTCCTTTTCTTCGGTCATTGCTTTAATCTTCGGTAATAAATACGAAGCCAAAACCGGTGTTACCGTCAAACTGACGACGAGAGATGCAGCGAGCGCGGTAATATACGCCAACCCCAAAGGCGCAAGCAGTCTGCCTTCCACGCCGGAAAGCGCGAACAACGGAATAAAAACCAGCGCGACGATTATCGTTGCAAAAACAATTGAGGAGCGGATTTCTAAGGATGCGTGATAAATGACTTCGAGCGCGGGACGCTTGGATTCCGCTTTTCTATTTTCGCGCAGGCGGCGGTAAATGTTTTCGATGTCAACAATCGCATCGTCAACCAGTTCGCCGATAGCGACTGCCATTCCGCCCAAGGTCATCGTATTGATTGAAATTCCGAACGCTTTGAAAATTAAAAATGTGACGACAAATGACAATGGAATCGCCGTCAAAGTGATAAACGTCGTGCGGAAATTCAGCAGGAATAGAAACAGCACAATGACAACCAGAATTCCGCCGTCGCGCAAGGCTTCTTCGACATTGGCAATCGAAGTTTCAATAAAATTTGCCTGCCGGACA
>JBDTZT010000262.1:0-5981 GCA_040005005.1 Actinomycetota bacterium | reverse complement strand
CGTCAAATTCCGCGCTCGCCATCGTCGCGCCGTGAATTCCGTCGCGTCCGGTTTTTGCGCCGACATACAAAATCGGATTTCCGATACCTTCCGCTTTGCCGAAAAAGATTTTGTCTTTGCGGACGATTCCCAAAGCAAAAGCATTGACCAGCGGATTCAAACTGTAAGATTCATCAAAGACGACTTCGCCGCCGACGGTCGCCGTTCCGAAACAATTTCCGTAATGCGCGATGCCGTCAACACAACCTTTCAAAATTGATTTATTGCGGTTACCGTTTTTGGCATTGTCCAATTGTCCGAATCTCAGCGAGTTCATCAACGCAATCGGACGTGCGCCCATCGTAAAAACGTCTCTAAGAATTCCGCCGACGCCGGTTGCCGCGCCTTGAAACGGCTCAATAAACGACGGATGATTATGCGATTCAACTTTGAACGCAACGCACCAATCGTCGCCAATATCAACCACGCCCGCGTTTTCGCCCGGCGGGACGATAACTCTTTCGCCAGTCGTCGGCAATCTTGCCAAATGAATCCGCGAAGATTTATAACTGCAATGTTCCGACCACATCACGGAAAAAATTCCGAGTTCGGTCATTGAAGGTTCGCGTCCCATTATTTCCAAAACTTTGGCGTATTCTTCCGTTGTAAATCCGTGTTGAGCGATAATTTCGGGCGTGATTTTTGTTTCGTTCATCTGTTTATTTATATAGCAAAAAATGAAATTGTCATTTTAGCTTTTTAAGCGTTTGATGTCGAATTTATCGCAAAATAAAAGCGTAAAGTTTAATAAAAACTTTACGCTTCGTTTCAATTTTACAACCTTTTTACGCTAAAGCTGCCATTCCCCTTGATTCCCATTCTTCTTTCGCCGGACCATAAACGCCGACGATCGGAACACCCGCCTGACGCATTAAGACCGTGACTTGTCCGCGATGATGCGCCTGATGATTGATCAGCAAGCTCAAAGTCGTTCCGCGTTTCCAGATCATTCCATACATTTCATCTTCGATTTCCAAAGTTTCATCCGTCCAATTTTGGGCCACTTCTTCGCCGACCGATTTTGCCGCTTTTTCAAAGGTTTCGGCAATTTCCTTAGCGCTCGCTGGAACTCTCGCGTCTTCCACCGGACAATCTATATTCAGTCCGGCTTTTCCAAGCATTTCGCCCAAGCTCAGAACGATATGCCACGCCAGAAAACCGAGCGCTCTGCCGTCTACGGTTACTTTTTGATCTAATGATTCATCGGTTAAATTATTGAAAAGTTTGGTTGTTATTTCGGTTTCATAAGCCCATGAATTTTTGAAATCTTCGATTTTTCGATACATAAAATTTTCTCCTTTTACTGATTGGTATGAAATGATGTTGCAAGTGTGAAACTAGCACAAAAAAGAAAAAAGTTCAAGTTTTTCAATCCGAACTTTTTGTCAAGAATTTAGTTTTTAGCCAGCAGTTTTGGGACCAATTTATCAATCTCGCCGCGCAAAGTGTCGGTTTTAACTTTGCCTTGTCGGAAATACGCGATTTCACCTTTTTCGTTATACAAAATCGTGAACGGCAGACCGCCTTGCCAGTCTTTTGTGATCGAACCGATAACCGCGCCTTCGTCTTCGACTTTGAGCAAATAGGCGGGCATTGCGGCTTTCATATCCGCCAAAAATTTCGGTACATCGCGGTTGATCTCCACCAAATCGTCGAGCGAAACGGTAATGAAATCAATTTTGCCTTTGTAATCCGCATCAATTTTGACGAGGTCGGGAAATTCCTCGCGGCACGGATCGCACCACGTCGCCCAAAAATTGATGAGCAAGGGTTTGCCGTTCGGTTTAATGGCAGTTTTAAGCCCAACTTCATCAATCTGCGTAACTTTCGCTGAAACGATTTGTTTCGGCGGCGTTTTCACCGTTTGAACTTTGGATTTGACGGTTTTCGATTTGGTTTTTTGAGCAAAGATTCCGAGCGAAAAGATTTGGACGAAAACGAGTCCGAAAAATAGTGCTTTGGTCGTGTTCACCCCGTTAAATAATGCTTTTTTCATTAATATTTATTAATCGGCTTTCCGCTTGATTGAACAACCGAAAGCATTAGCCGAAGTTTTCTCGATCTTCTTTCCGTTCAGCGATGCGTCAAAAGCAACTTTTAGGTAGCCTTCGGTTACATTTTTGCCCGAACGGTCATTATCAATCGCGCCGTGATAGAGCAAAACATTTTTCGCATCGAAATAATAAACTTCGGGCGTTACATTGGCGCCGAGTTTGTCCGCTAAAATACTGTCCTTATCAAGCAAAACAGTGAATTTATAATGCTCGGCGGCGTGCACTTTGACCAATTCGGGCGATTCTGTTGCGTTTGAATTGATGCCGATAAAATTGATTCCGTTGGCTTTATAATCGGCGGCGATTTGATTAATCCGGTCATTGTAGCCTTTGACAACCGGACATTGCGCCGAAAGAAAAACCAGCACAGTGCCTTTTTCACCTTTCAACCCGTCGAAAGATTGCTCTTTGCCATTTGTGTCGCTCAATTTGAAATTTTCCAAAGCCGAGCCGATCGTAAAAGTCTGCGCGTTGCCTTCGTCGGGGCACAAAACAAACGCAAAGACCGCGAAAATAGCCGCTAATAAAATACTTTTTTGCTTCATAAATTTTACTCCTTTTAGAATGAATACTGTAATATCAGTTTATCAATCCGACGCTTTCAATGACAAGTTTGATGACGCTTTTACGCGAAGTTTAGCCGAAAGGTTTCAGCCGGAATAATTCTGTGAAACGAAAATTGTTTCACAGATGAAATGAATGTTATAATTAAAGGCTTCAAAATGATTGTCATTGGCGAAAAAATCGGACATTACAAGGTGCAGTCTGTCATCGGTGCGGGCGGTATGGGCGAAATCTATCGCGCCTCAGATATGCGTTTACGGCGCGATGTGGCGATTAAAATTTTACCTGAGAGTTTAATGCGCGACGCTTTGGCAATCGAGCGTTTCAGGCGCGAGGCACACGCGGCATCGGCCTTAAATCATCCGAATATTCTGACGATTTTCGACATCGGCGAACACGAGCAAATTCATTTCATCGCGACCGAATTTGTCGAAGGGCAAACGCTTCGGCAGAAAATGCAGAATTCGTCGGTTCATTTGACGGAAATCCTCGATATTGCCGTGCAGGTCGCCAATGCGCTGATTGCCGCGCACAATGCGGGCATCGTTCACCGCGACATCAAGCCCGAAAATATAATGATTCGCAACGATGGTTATGTGAAGGTTTTGGATTTCGGTATCGCCAAACTTTCCGAGCGTGAAACGCCCAAAATTGAATCGGATGCGGCGACATTGATCCAGGCGATAACCGATAAAGGAACGATTCTCGGTACCGCTTTTTATATGTCGCCTGAACAGGCCCGCGGATTGGCGGTTGATGCACGAAGCGATATTTTTAGTCTCGGTGCGGTGATTTATGAAATGATTGCGCGAAAATTGCCGTTTTCGGGCGCGACCGTAGCGGATATTATCGCTTCGATTTTGAAATCGGAACCGCTGCCGCTTGCCGGAATTGTCAAAAATCTGCCGCCCGAATTTGAGCGAAGCATCGCCAAATCGCTTAATAAAAATCGTGAAGAACGCTATCAGACAATGAACGAATTTGCGGACGATTTGAAACAAATCAGACAGCGTTTGGAATTTGAAACTGAACTGCAGCGGATTCATATTTCAAACGACACTTTCGCCGTCAGCGGTGAGATTTTCCGCGTCGAGCCGGCGACGCAGATGCTGCCGAAAAATTCGTTTCCGCCGCGCAAGACACGAACCCGCAAGGCGATTGATTCGCTCGCCGTTTTGCCGCTGGTCAATGGCGGAAACGATGCGGAAACCGAATATCTTTCGGACGGAATTACGGAATGCATCATCAATTCCTTGTCGAAACTTCCGAAACTTCGGGTTGTTCCGCGAAGTACGGTTTTTCGTTACAAAGGACGCGCCGACGATTTGCAGGAAATCGGCAACGAACTCGGCGTTCGCGCCGTTTTTGCCGGACGCGTTCTGCAAATCGGCGATTCATTGATTGTCAACGCCGAACTCGTGGACATCGCCAACGAAGCGCAAATCTGGGGCGAACAATACCGTCGCGAGATGACCGACATTTTTACGCTTTTAGACGAAATTGCCGAAGACATCAGCGCAAAACTCAAACTAAAACTTTCGGGCGAAGACAAAAAGCAACTGGCCAAGCGTTACACGGAAAACACCGAAGCGTATCAGTTTTATCTCAAAGGTCGTTATTTTGTAACCTCAAAACGCACCGAAGAATGGATCAAAAAAGGCATCGAATATTTTCAAAAAGCGATTGACCTTGACCCGAATTACGCGCTTGCCTTTTCAGGAATCGCCGAAGCCTACGGTTTTCTCGCGTCTTCGACCGGCGGTTGGTCGCCGCGCAATGCTTATCCGAAAGCGGAAGCCGCCGCGCTGAAAGCCTTGGAATTTGACGAAACGCTCGGCGAAGCGCATTGCTCACTCGGATTTTCGCGGCTGCTTTACGATTGGGATTTTGCCGATGCCGAGCGTCAATTCAAACGCGCCATCGAACTAAGCCCGAATTATCCGAATTCACACGACGGTTACGGGTTTTATCTGAAAGCCGTCGGACGGCACAAGGAAGCGATTGAGAAATGCAAACAGGCGCAACAACTCGACCCGCTTTCGCCGTTCGCACACGTCAGTCTCGGCTACGCCTATTATTTCGCCCGCGATTATGAAAAAGCGATTGACGAATGCCGCAAGGCATTGGAGATGGACAAACATTCGACGTTTGCCTATCGCAATCTAGGTTTGGCGTATCTGCAGCAGGGAAAACTCGAAAAAGCAATTGAAGCATTGAGCGATGCCGTCAAATTTTCGCAAGGCGGTTTGGCGTTTGAATCGTATTTGGGCTTTGCTTACGCCGTTGCCGGAAAGCAAACGGAAGCCCTCGAAGTTTTAGCGAGTTTGGAAGATATGGACAAGGAACGCTACGTTCCCGCCTATAATTTGGCGATTATTCACGCCGGTTTGGGCGATTTTGACAAATCGTTCGAATGGTTTGAGCAAGCGCGAAAAGAGCGCTCAGGCTTTTTGCCTTTTCTCAAAGTCGAGCCGGTCGTCGACGGCTTACGCGACGATTCGCGTTTTCATAATTTACTCAAACAGATTGGTTTGCCTGAATAAATTTACCCGAAAAGGCGCGGCAAACGTCGGTTAAGATTTTTCGGCAGAAGTATTTCCATTGCGTCGTCAACAGTGATGATTCCGGCGATGTCACCTTCGTCGTCAATCACGGGCAACGCGAGCAGATTATATTCGGCAATTTTTTGCGCGGCTTCTTCCGCCTCGTCGTTCGGGTGGGCAAATTGAAATTGCTCGCGCATTACTTGTTCGAGGATGAAAGTCGGGTCGGCTAAAATCAGACTGCGAAGCGAAATAACGCCGCAGATTTTCCACGAATTTTCTTCTTCGACGATGTACAGGTAATAAATCATATTCGGCGTTTCCGCCATTTCCCGCAGTCTTGCAATAGCCTGGCTGACGGTCAGAATTTTGGGGAAAGCAACAAATTCCGTCGTCATCAAACCGCCTGCCGTATCGTGTGCAAACGACATCAGTTCGGCAACGTCCGCCTTTTCGTGGTCTTCCATCAAATCGAAAAGTTCCTGCGCCTTTTCTTCGTCCATTTCGCCGAGCACGTCAACCGCATCGTCGGGCGACATTTCTTCAAGGATGTCGGCGGCGCGTTCTTCGTCCATTTCTTCGAGAATTCGCGCCTGATTTTCGGTGGACATTTCTTCGAGCGTGTCGGCGGCGATTTCGTTGTCGAGTGATTCAACGATTTCCGTGCGGTGAATCGGCGACAGGCTTTCGGCAAGCTGCGCGATTTCGACCGGATGCAGGCGCGAAAGTTTGTCTTTTGAAGATTTTAGCTGCACGGCAACGGTCGATTTGTCGTTGGCGA
>JBDTZT010000261.1:0-5985 GCA_040005005.1 Actinomycetota bacterium | reverse complement strand
AAGCAAAACTCGGCAGAGACCATTTGCGCGTCATTTTCAAGGGCGAAAAGCAAAAAAGCAAAACTCTGATTCAAATTTCAAAGCTCTCGGCTCGCAACTCTTCACTTTCAACTCAGCCGAACAGCTGCGCGACTTGCGGTGTCGAGAGTTGTTTCCGAAGTTTGAAATTGGACGCGAACATAGATTTCGGACGAACCGCATTTTTGCTCGACGAATTCGCGCCCGAATTTGACGAATATATTCAAAACACGCGAAACGCGAAAGATTTTTTGTTTGTGCCGCTCGACGGCAAAAGATTCAAAAAAGCAAATTACGCGTGGAAAACGAAAGGTTTTGCGCGCACGAAACAAAGTCTTTTCGTGACGCTGCTGCGTTCCTATAAATCGCGCAAGCTCGCCGCGCAAGGCGCAGAGCGTCAAAAATCTCTGCTTGCAATGGCGGAAAAATTGGCGGAAAACTACGCGAAAAAACTGACTTACGACGCAACGCACATTGTTGTGTCGCAAAATCTTTTGCCGTTTTTGTGGAAAAACGGTCATCTTGGCGGCCGAACTTTTGATGTTCTGATGAACGCCTTGCCGATGAACGAAATTCAAAAACGGCTTGATTTCGCGTTTTCTCTGCACAGCCAAAGCAAAACGCTCGGCGATTTTCGCGCCGAAAGTTGGTTAGTCGAAGCTGAAGCGGAAGCCTTGGAAAATGCGCGGAAAATCATCACGCCGCACACGGAAATTGCCTCGCTTTTCGGCGAACGAAGCGAATTATTAAACTGGAGTTTGCCGAAAGCGAAAGATTTTGTGAAAAAACAAAACGCGAAATTCACCATCGTTTTTCCCGCTTCGACCGTCGGGCGCAAAGGTTGTTACGAACTGCGCGAAGCGATTCGGGATTTAGATGTCAAACTCATCACGCTCGGCGCAACGATTGAAGATACGCTGTTTTGGCGCGGGTTTGACTGGGAAAAAGGCGGCGACGATTGGTTGAAACAAGCCGATTTAGTTGTGCTGCCGGCCTTTATCGAACACAAACCGCGCCGCCTTCTGCTGGCTGCCGCGCATAAAATTCCGGTCATTGTTTCAACCGCTTGCGGTGTGGAAAATACGGAAGGAATCAAGACTGTCGAAATCGGCGACGCAAGAATTTTGCGAAAAGAAATCGAAAATTCATCAAGGAAAATGTCGAAAAGCGCGTTGCGAAGTTTTGTTTAAAAGCTGTTTGAAAAGCCGGCACTGCAAGAAAAGTACAGGAAAATGGGACGCAGATGAACGCGGATTTAGCGCGGATTTCTTTTTATAATATCTTCGAAAATCCGCCTAATCCGTGCAAATTCGCGTCTCCTTGCTTAGTTTTAAAACAACTTCTAGGCATTTTCAAGCAAAGCTGCAAATAAATTTTCGCGCCTTCCGTGCAACTAAATCCAAAGTTCGCGCACCAATAAAGACAGGAAATAGTGAAAAATCGGTTGTTTCGGAGTTGCTCAAAATGAAAATCATTTTTATTTCATTGCTTTGTCTCTTTTTTGCTTTCAGCGCATTCGCGCAAGATGAAAAAATTCAAGAACTGCAAACTGTTGGTGTCGAGGAAATTTATCTGGCAAAAGACAACGGGGAAGGCAAAGCGGGCGAGGTGGCCGAAAATTTTCTGACGACCGATATTCCGATTTACTGCGTCGTGATGCTCGATTCGTCCAAACCGGCGACCGTCAAAATGAATTTTGTGGCGGTTGATGTGAAAGGCGTAAAAGCGGAAACTAAAGTTCTCAGCGTCAGTTACAAAACTAACGGCAAACAAAACCGCGTCAATTTTACGGGCAAGCCCGAAGGCGTTTGGACGGCGGGAAATTATCGGATAGACATTTTTATTGAGGGCAAACTCGCAGTTGGAAAATCGTTCGAGATTAAAAAATCGCTGACAGAGGTTCAGAAAACACCGACTCAAGTCGAAAGTTTCGTTCCGCCGAAACCAAAACCGAAAATCGTCAAACAGATGCGTAAAAACTGATTTGAAAAGAATTTACTGCAAAGAAAAAGCCTCCGACATTTGCCGAAGGCTTTTTCTTTGCAATAATCTTGCAAAATTACCAGCGTGAACCGCCGCCGCCGCCGCCGCCGCGATTTCCGCCGCCGCCGCCGCCGCGACCACCGCCGCCGCCGCCGTATCCGCCGCCGCCGCCGCCACGACCACCGCCGCCGCCGTATCCTCCACGACCGCCGCCGCCGCCGCCGCCGCCGGTGCGATTTTCACGCGGTTTAGCTTCGTTGACAGTCAAACTGCGTCCGTCCAGATCTTTGCCGTTAAGTTCGGCAATCGCATTTTCGCCTTCTTCTTTCGATGACATTTCGACAAAACCGAAGCCGCGCGAACGACCTGTTTCGCGGTCTTCAACGAAATTTGCCGATTGGACTGTGCCGAGTTGACCAAAAAGTTCTTCTAAATCGTAATTAGTTGTGCCAAAGGAAAGATTTCCTACATAAAGTTTCATATTGTTTAAAATTTACCTTGTTCCCGTCTGAAAAGCGGGAAACATCAAAAGAAGCGTCGAAATCGTAATATTCTTCGGGAAACGGTAAGTCTGACGAAGTATCGCGTTCGGATGCTTAAGAAAGCAACTTCTATAGCCTAAAAAAAACTGCCTGCTCCCGAACTATCCAAAACGCCGTCAAAAGAAACTCTGTATGTCGGGCGCACCACCGTTGATGCACAAGAGAAGGATTAACAAATTTAATAATGCACGGTTTAACTGATACTTGCAAGCGGTTTACGCTATTATTTTCAAATAATGCAAATCGTCTTTTGTCGTTTATATAAAAATCTTTATTTAACCAGTCTTCCGATTTGGCAAAAAAAATATGTCAAAACGTCGCAACAGTTGAAAAAAAATCAATCCAGTTTGATTGTTTAGTGAAAAACATTCAATTTATATCAAATTCAATTTTCAGGAGAAAAAATGGGCGATTATATACCAGATGTGTGTGAGTTATTTATACCTAAAACACCGGAAGAGTTTATCGAAAAGATGGCGGTTTCAGGTAAACCGTGGGCCGACCAGTACAATTATCCGTTAGCCGCGATGATTGCCTGCGCTTGTGCCGAATCAGGTTTTGGTACAAGTGGTATTTACAAACTGACGGGATGCCCGTTTAATTTACAAAAACCGAGTCATTGGAAATACCCGAAATGCCGTATCAGACATCTTAAAACCATCAATAAAGAAGGCGAAGAAGCCAAACTATCACCTTTTTGTTGTGCTGAAAGTTTGAGAGATGCGGCGCGGCTCTGGTGTGAATGGATAAATTACTTTCCGAATCCGGGTCCGAAAGCGAAACTCGAAGGTTTTCGGGGCGATGCCAAACTCTTTGCGGCCAATCTGCATCTGGTTGTATTTGCCGAGGGAAAAGCGGCCAACACCAAGAAATTCGGTGATTTGATAGACGAAAAAAAGCTTCTTCGTTTTCAATGAATTAAATTTGAATGGAAACGCGGCAAACGTAAAATCTGAAGTTATTAGATTACTCCAACGCTGAACCAAAACAAAATTTTAGGCGTATAGGTTTTCAATTGATTTAGAGTAAAATTCAAACACAAAGGAGATTGCCAAAATATGTTTTGTCCAAGCTGCGGAATCGAAGAAAGAGAGTCCAATCAATTTTGCCGTGCCTGCGGAACGGATTTGCGTTCTATTCGGCTGGCGGTGGAAAGTCCCGATACTATCACGGCTTCGGCAGTTTCGGCGCGTGACGAAATCGGGCGCGCCATCGCTTTTAAGATTCGTGAAACGCAGTCCGCCAAAGAACTGGCGATTGTTGCGGAAGATGTTTTGCCGCAAATCGAAAAATTTCTCGAATCGCCTGCCGAAAAACGTCTGCGCCGGATGCGTGTCGGAACGATTATTTCTTCAATTGGTTTCGGTGTGGCAATCGCATTTGCGCTGGTTACTATGTTTGTCAAAGACGACGGAATATTTTTCTTCGCCGGACTGGGCGTGGTTACTTTTTTTATCGGGCTTAGTTTTATAATCAACGGCTTGCTTCTAACCGTTCCTAAAAAAGGCGTGTCCGATAAATCTTCCGACGCGCAACAGCAACGTGAACTCGACGCGCACACAAATGAACTCGTCTTGCCCGAATCAAACGAAGTATTTTCTTCAGTCACCGAACAGACGACACGACATTTGAAGGAAAAACAGCCTGTTCTGCGTAAATAATTTCCGCCTAACATATAAAATACCTAAAACCGATCTGCAAATTTAGTTGGATAGTTGCACTAAATGTTTGAGTTCACATATCATAAACAACACTTATGAAAATAAATCGCCGTGATTTTCTGGTGCTTTCATCGTCCGCCGCTCTTTTGGCGCAAAACGTTCAACCTGCTTCGGCACAAAGTAAAAAATCTTCTTCGACCGCCGCGCAACCGTTTTCTGTCGAAGATCGAAAAATGACGGTTTATACGACGGCCGAAAAAAGCGATTATCGAATCACCGCGACCGGCACGGCTCAGTTCAAACAGCTCGGCCAGCCCCTTGAAACTCAGATTTGTGTTTTCGTTGATCCTTCCAAAACTTATCAGACCTTTTTAGGAATCGGCGGCGCAATCACCGACGCGTCGGCGGAAACCTTCGCCAAAATGCCGGCGGACCGGCAGCAGGAGATTTTGACGGCTTATTTTGACGCGAATAAGGGAATCGGCTACACGCTGGCGCGAACCAATATTCACAGCTGCGATTTTTCGAGCGAAAGCTATACATATGTGACCGAAGGCGATAAAGATTTAAAATCTTTCAGCGTTGCCCGCGACCATCAATTCCGCATTCCTTTAATCAAAAAAGCAATCGCGGCGGCGGGCGGCAAACTCACTCTGTTTGCAAGCCCCTGGAGTCCGCCGGCGTTTATGAAGGACAACAACAATATGCTCAAAGGCGGCAAATTGAAAGCGGAATTTTACGGGGCTTGGGCAAACTATTACACAAAATTTATCAAGGCTTACGAGCGCGAAGGCATTCCGGTTTGGGGCATTTCGATTCAAAACGAACCAATGGCGACGCAGAAATGGGAATCGTGCGTTTATTCGGCGGAAGATGAACGGGATTTTTTGAAAAACTATCTCGGACCGACGATGAAAAAAGAAGGCTTGGGCGATAAAAAGATCATCGCGTGGGATCATAACCGCGATTTGATTTATCAACGTGCGAGCACGATTTTAAACGACGCGGAGGCCGCCAAATATGTCTGGGGAATCGGTTATCACTGGTATGAACCGTGGAGCGGCGGCGAGCAGATGTTCGACAACGTAAAATTGGTGAGCGAAGCCTTTCCCGATAAAAACTTGATTTTTACCGAAGGCTGTAAAGAAGCCTTTGATATTCAAAAGGTCAACGATTGGAAATTGGGTGAACTTTACGGGCGTTCGATGATTAACGATTTCAATAACGGCACGGTCGGCTGGACGGACTGGAATATTTTGCTTGATGAAACGGGCGGACCGAATCACGTCGGTAATTTTTGTTTTGCTCCCGTTCACGGCGACACAAAAACAGGGCAGATAATTTACACAAATTCATATTATTACATCGGACATTTTTCCAAATTCATTCGTCCGGGCGCAAAAAGAATCGTCAGCTCGCCGAGCCGCAGTGCGCTTCTTTCGACTGCTTTCATCAACCCTGACGGAAAAGCGGCGGTCGTCGTGATGAACAAAGGCGAAAAGGAAGTTCCGTATTTTCTCTGGATAGACGGCAGAGCCGCCGAAGTCAAAAGTCCGGCGCATTCCATTCAGACGCTTGTTTTTTAGGGTTTTATTAAAACAATTTGCGCCGTATTCTTACTCAGCGCAGCAAAAGTTTTAAGATTGAAATATAAATTGACGCGAAAAATAAAAGCCTCCGGCAATTGCCGAAGGCTTTTTGTCTTAAACATTGTGGAGATGCTCAAAAAATTAGTAGCGTCCGCCGCCGCCGCCGCCATAACCGCCGCCGCGATTGCCACC
>JBDTZT010000260.1:0-5987 GCA_040005005.1 Actinomycetota bacterium | reverse complement strand
ACGGTCGAAATGGCGGTCAGAAACGGTTCTTTTACCGAACCGCCCGAACTCAACGGTTTGTCGCATCTTTACGAACATATGTTTTTTAAGCCCAATCAGGCGTTAATTGTCTTTCACTGCGAAAATGCCCTGGCGATGGGCGGACTTAATGATAAAGGTAAACAAATTTGTGCCGAACCGTTGAAACTCAAATCGCAAATCGGCGATGTCAGTTATATCAATGACCTCGATAAGTTGGGATTAACCAGCAACGGCACGACGCAGGAAGAATACGTCAATTATTATTTCAATTCGACGAGCGGAAATCTGCCGACAGTGATGCGGATGATGCGCGATGCAATGCTCTATCCATCATTTAACGAAGACGAATTTACGCAGGAAATTCAAGTTGTTCTGGGCGAACTCGATCGTCAGATGTCGGAACCCGTTTATTATCTGGACCGCACCTTGATGGATAAACTTTTCTACAAATATCCATCGCGCAAAAGTCCGGGCGGCACCCGCGCGACGGTCGCGGCGGCAACGACCAACCAGATGCGCCTGATTCAATCGCGCTATTACATTCCGAATAATGCGGCGTTAATTGTGACCGGCGATGCCGATCCGGAAAAGGTTTTCAAACTTGCCGAAGAGCTTTTCGGCGTTTGGAAAAAAGGCGAAGATCCTTTCAAAAAATTCCCGATCGTTGACCATCCGCCGCTGCCGAAAAGTGAAGGCGTGATCGTCAATAAAGACGTCGAAAATGTTTTTGTCCAAATCGGCTGGCAAGGTCCTTCGATCGGCAAAGACGACGCTTCGACCTATGCGGCGGACGTTTTTTCTTATATCGTCCAGCAGCCTGATTCCCGTTTGCAGCGCGCTCTGGTTGATTCGGGTTTGGCAGTCGCGGTTGATGTCAGTTATTACACACAGCGCAATGTCGGACCGATTCGGATCACGCTCGTCACTTCGCCCGATAAATCAAAAGCCGCCCTCGTCGCGCTTTATAAGGAAATCGGGCAGTTTAATAATCCGAATTATTTTACCGATGAAGAATTGGCAAACGCGAAAAATCTGCTCGAAGCCGAAAATCTTTTCCGCCGCGAGAAACTCAGCGATTATACACACGAACTCGGTTTTTGGTGGTCTTCGACCGGTATTGATTATTATCGCGGTTATCACAAAAATCTGCGGGCAATTTCGCGCGAAGACATCAAACGCTATATTTCGACCTATATTTTAGGCAAACCGCACGTCGGCGTCGCGTTGGTTTCAACTGCCGACCAGCAAAAAGCAAAATTAATCGAACAGGATTTAATTGGAAAATAAGACAGAAATCCGCACGTTACTAAGGGTGTAAAAATATTATGAAAGAAGTTAGAAGTCAGAAGCCGGAAGTCATAATAGTTTTATTGCTGACATTTGTAATTTTATCGTTTGTCTTTTCGGCAAACGCACAGGCGGGCGAACAGCCGTCAACCCAATCGCAAGCTAATTTAATCACGGATTTTGATGTCAACGGCTTGAAAGTGATCGTCAAACGGCGTCCGGGTGCGCCGACGGTTTCGGCCGGCTTATTTATTCGCGGCGGCGTTCGCAATCTGACGGCAAACACTGCCGGAATCGAAAGCCTGATGCTTTCGACCGCCACCGAAGCCAGCAAAAAATTTCCGCGTGATGTGTTGCGCAAGGAATTAACGAAAATGGCAAGCAGTCTGGGCGCGGGTTCAAACGAAGATTTCAGCGTTTTCTCGCTCAATTCGACGCGCCCGAATTTTGACCGCACTTGGGAAATTTTCACCGACGCGGTGATGAATCCATCTTTGACCGAGAAAGATTTCGAACTCGTGCGCAGCAAAATTCTGACGGCTTTGCGAAATGCTTCAAGCAGTCCCGACAGTGCGCTCGATGTTTTGCAGGACAAAATTATTTATGCCAATCATCCGTATTCCAACGATCCGAACGGCACGCCTGAAACAATCGGCAGTTTCAAACTCGAAGACATTCGCGCTTATCACAAAAAGGTGATGCAGACTTCGCAATTGCTTTTGGTTATCGTTGGCGACGTTGACCCGGTTGCCTTGCAAAAGCAAGTGGCCGATACTTTAGGCAAACTTCCGCGCGGCGACTATAAAGAACAACCGGTGCCGACAATCAGCTTCGACAAACCGTCGCTCGACATCACGAGCAAAACCGTCGAGACAAATTATGTCAAAGGAATTTTTGCCGCGCCGTCGCTGACCAATCCCGATTATTACGCGATGCGCGTGGCGATTACTCTTCTGCAAAGCAAAGTTGTTCAGGAAGTCCGCTATAAACGCCAGCTTTCCTACGCGCCGAACGCCGAAATGGGCGACGACGCGGCGAATACCGCGAATATTTACGTCACGGCAAACGATGCCAACCAGTCAGTTTTCCTGATGCTCAAGGAAATTGAAGCGATGCGCGAAAATCCGGTTGATGAAAACGACTTCATCGGCTTGCCGGGTTATTTTCTGACAACGTATTTTCTGAAAGAGGAAACCAACGCCTCGCAGGTTGCCGAACTCGCCCGTTATGAACTGATCGGCGGCGGTTGGCGTAATTCGCTGGTCTTTCTCGACAAAATTCGCGAAGTCAAGCCGCGAGACGTGCAGGCCGTCGCTCAAAAATATATGAAAAACATCCGCTTCGTTGTCATCGGCAATCCGGCGGCGATCAACAAACAAATTTTTCTGCCGAATTAAAGCGGATTCATAACGAAATAAAAAAGGCAAAAGATTCAAGAAATCTTTTGCCTTTTTTATTTTCTACCTTGAGCTTAATTAACTGTCTTTGTCAGATTTACGGTTAATTATCGGAGTCGGTTTATTGTCCGGTTTCGGTTCGCTCTTTGGCTGCGGCTGTTCACGCTTCGGTTCTTCACGCTTTGGTTCTTCACGTTTTGGCTCTTCGCGTTTTGGTTGTTCCTGACGCGGTTTCTCCTCGGTGCGTTGCGGAAACGTCGGTTGTGGTTCGCGTCGTTTTTCCTCTTGCCGGCGCGGCTCGAAAATCGGCGGAGTCTGATTTTCGTCGCGCTGTTTCTGACGAACGACAGGTTTTTGTTCGTTTTTGCGTTCGTCGCCATTATCGGTTTGTCCGCCGCCGGTCGTGCGCGTCGGGGAAGTGGTTCGCGGATTCCAATCAGGTGTCTGCTGCGTTTTGGTATCAGTGTCATTCTGTTTGACAACCGGACGGCGCGTGACTGCGCCGGTTTTCCGCGTTTCGTTGGGGTCGGATTTTGTTTCGGTGTCAGGCTTTTTTTCCTGAATAATCTTCGGCTGACGATTTCCGAAAATCCGCTCATTCTGAAGTTTTTGGTCAAGTGATTTACCCGTTTCGCGCTCAGTCGCGCCGGTTTTCACCTGTTCCTCGTCTTTTCTGTCAATCCGCGGATTATCAATCAGAATTTCCTTGCTGATCTTGCTTTTGACATCTTCGTAAGTCGGCAAAATCGGCGGCGTCTGATTCTCGTTAATCGGTTTTGAAAGAACTATTTTCGCCGTTTCAAGCGGCGCGGTTTGATAACCTCTCATCCGTTTGCCGAATTCTTCCGCATTGACCGCCACTACCGCGTTTGCCGGAATGCGCTGAAATGTCGGTGTGGTGGCGTTTCGGCGGCGTATTTCGTTGATCTGACCCGGCGTCAGCGGCGGTGTCGGCGACGGATTCGGATTCGTCGGATTGACGATAACCGTCGTATTGTTGTTGATAATTGTCGTGTTATTATTGTGGCGATTTCTTCGATAACCGCTATTATAATCACAATAATTATCGTCGTAACCGAGCGGAAACCAAATCACCCGACCGTTCCAAGTGCCGATCGAAATCATTCCGGGCGACCACCAGCTTCGCCGCCAACGGTAATAACCGTAAGGTGTCCAAACCCAATTATTATTATCCCAAACCCAGCGTCCGTGATGATAAGTTGCCCAGCCCCACGGCTCGTCGTTGACCCAAGTCCAGCCGTAAACGGGCACCCAACGCCAATGCCCGTAGCGATACGGCGACCAATCTGCATAGCTCGAAACGGAATTTGCGTAAGGTTTCCAAACGTAACCGTATTTTTTCGTGTATATCCATTCGCCGTATTCGCTCAAATCTTCCGCGCCGTAAATGTCTCGGTCGTAATATTTGTCGTAAGAGGCATCTTTCAGTCGTTTAGCGATCACCGCGTCGCGCTGCAAAACCCATTCGTCAAATTCGTCCGTGACGCTTGCCAGATTGCTTGTTTCATAATCGCCCGCATAACTTCCTTCAATAAAAATCCGCGCCGTGCGACCGTTGCGAAGCGTGAAACCCGAACTTTTCGTATAGACCTTGGCTTCGCCGTCTTCGGTTGCCGTGACGCGAATCTCGGTGTTGCGCGTGTCGCCCGCATCAATGCGATACATTCCGGCTTTCTCGATCGAAAGCGTCGTTTCGGGCGCGTCAATTTCAAAGTAGCTTTTTGATTTATCGAAATCCAAAACGCGCCAGCTCATCGTCCCCTGCGGCAAACTGACTGCGACGCCTTCATCGCGCAAAGTCGTGAATTTCAAATATGCATTTTCCGATAAGCGAATGTGATTGTAGCTGTCAAGTTGAATTTCGACGATCGTATTCGCGCCCGTCGAAAGCTCGTCGCCTTCGACCAGCGGCAAATTGAGCGCGGCACGTTCCCAATCTTGCTTATCATCACCGCCGCGCTTGATTTGCACATCGCCGCGAATAAAACTGATTCGCGCTACGCGCGCCGTCACTTCGGGCGTGTAATCGTCCATCACCACACCGAAAGCGTTTCCGGCGTTCATAAATAAAAGGGGCAAAAAGAAAAAGACTGCCCAAAGAAATCTCTTCGCTAAACGCATAAAATAATGTTCTCCTTGAAATTTGTAGTTTTCCTTGGAAGAGCAGTTGGGTGAATAACTCAACTTTTTCTTGCATTTACAGCAATTTTTATACCTCGACAAATAAAAGTTACGATGATGAATTTTATGCAGTGTTTATCGCCGATTTGCGATTAAAGATTTTTGACTTTCCACCAAATCGTGCAGAGCGGAAATTTTCAAGATACGAAATCGTATATTATGAGAAAATTTTGGAAAACTTCGCGCTGCTCTTTTGCAACTAAGATTTTTCGATTATAAACTAGGTTTCCGATAAAAACTTGGATTTATGAGGACAGATAAAATGAAAAAATTTGCAATATTCGGGTTCATAATTTTAGCTTTCACCTTTTCGGCTTTCGGACAGAAAAAAACTGTTGTCAAAGTTGATCCGACCAAAGACGTTCGCGCCGTTTTCGATAGATTGGTCGAAGGCATCAAACAGTCGGACGCGGCAAAAGTGATGAGCGTTTACAACAAAAGCGAAGATATTCTTTTCTTCAACAACAACGGTTCGGTCACGGGCGGTTGGGAAACGATGAAAACTAACCGCGAAGCGTCATATAAAAACGCCACGAACGTTAGTCTCGAAACAACCGGCGTAAAAATTGAAATGCTCGGCAAAGATGCTGCCTTTTTGACCTGCAAATGGAAACAAATGCAGGAATACAAAGGCAAACTCGAAACGGCTTCGGGCCGAATGACGCTCGTTTTCAAACTCATCGGCAAAGATTGGAAAGTTATGCATCTGCACACTTCGCCCGATAATCCTGATGCAACGCGACCTGTTTTGGATTCTGAAAGAACAAAACAATAATTATGAAGAAAATTCTTTTTTCAACATTTATTTTCTGCTTTTTAATTTTAAGTGCAAGCGAAGTTTTCGCTTGCACTTGTGACTTACCGGTTGGCAAACAATCACCGAAAAAACAAATTAAAAAAGCCTACAAAGAATCAATGGCTGTATTTTATGGCGAGGTGATTGAAATTACTCTAAAGCCTGAAAACTTTTATGTAACAGTAAAGTTTAAGGTCGAAAAATCTTGGAAAAACCAATCAGATAGCGAAGTGATTATTCAAACAGGGCAAGGCGGCGGTGATTGCGGTTACAAGTTTGAGGTT
>JBDTZT010000259.1:0-6001 GCA_040005005.1 Actinomycetota bacterium | reverse complement strand
GCAATCGTTTTGCATTCTTCAAAAATTCGTTTGATGGTTTCTGTTTCGTTCATACATTTTCACTTAAATCCTGCTTATAAAATGGAAAAGAATCGTAAAGATAGATCGCAAACGGAATCAGCCAGATAAAATCGTTGGTTAGGTTCATAATCAAAGCCGAAAAAGTCCACTTGCCGAGATAAACGTAATAAATCGCGCCAAGCGGACCTAAGATTTTGCCGGTAAAACCGACTAACGCGAGCAAAAACCCGCGTTCGGGTTTTCTGGCAACTTCAAGATAAATAATGCCGTAAAGCCCGACGACCATTCCGACACAAACAAAGATTTCGGGATAATTCGGCAGTTCCATCCGGGCGAAACGAAAAAGCCAATTCGGATCAATGCTTACCCAAAGCCCCCACAGAATATTATAAATTCCGGCAAGTATAAATAAATATCGGTGAAATCTAAGTCTTTTCATTTTCGCCCAAATAATTTGACCAATGTTTATTCAAACAAAAAAAGACCGAAAAGCAAAATTTCGGTCTTTTTTTGTTTCAGTTAAATTTAACGTTAACGATTGTTGTAACCGGCAATCGGAAAATCCGTCGTCGAATTTCCCCATTGGAAGATAATCGGAGTCGAACCATTTGAAGGTAAAGCCCAGAACGTCTGCGGCGCGCCGCTGAGCCAAACAGCGTAATCGGATTTGCCGTCACCGTCATAATCGCCCTGTGCGCGGGTTCTTCCCGAACTAGGTCCCCACGCTTGCCGCGTTGAATATGGACTTTGAGTCGGATTCAGACTTGATGCATAATACCAGGCGTTTTGTGTGCCTTCGGTTAATGTTATGCCGACATCGGTTTTACCGTCGCCGTCGTAATCACCCGGAACACCGAAAGCCGAGCCGGTGCCGATCGGAATGACCCGGACTGACAGATCACTGCTTCGCAAAAGCCACCAGTTTCCCGATTGCTGGTCAACAAAATCGCCTTTGCCGTCGCCGTCAAAATCGCCCGGATTCGGAAAAGTCGTTCCCCAATGGACAAATGTAATATTGCGATTGGGATTATTTGAACTGCCGAGATAATACCAGGTGTCGTCGCTCGTGCGAAAAACTGCCGGATCGGCGCGTCCGTCACCGTCATAATCGTAAGTCACCCGCGGGTCGTCGCCCGTTGTGCCGAATTGTTCAAAGCGAATCGTGTTGTTACCGCTCTGAAAAATCAAAAATCCGGCGGCGGGAGTAGCCCCTGATCTCCAAACGGTCGCATCATCTTTGCCGTCACCGTCAAAATCAGCCGCCAAAATTCTGGATGTCGAAAATTCCGCCGAAACACCAAGTGTAAATACGCCCACACCGCCGCCGCTGTTGGCAATCCACCATTCGATTAATCCGGAAGTGGTATTGTTGCGGGCAATCGCAAAATCGGTTTTGCTGTCGCCGTCAAAATCAAGCACGGTGCTTCGCCGACGCTGAATCTGTCCGCGAATTTCGCCGCCCGGACTGGCCGCCGTGTGGACATTCATATAAAGTTGCGCCGTTTTTAACGCCGTTACCTGCGCCGCCGTAAAAGTGCAGAGCACATCAACAACCGAACCAGTCGTCGTCGCCGGCATCGTAAATGGACAAATAACCGGTCCATTCGTGCCGACCCGTGACGAATGAATATGCCCGCCGGTGGGATTACCCGTTAATCCTGACCAGTTCATCGTGACCAAGGCCTGCGTTCCGGCGGCGTTCAAACTGACGGCGCCGCTTCCGCGAGCGGTTGAAGCAGTTGGAGGATTTTCCTGATTATTATCCATATAGGCAATAAACGGGGAATCAACCGTGATCTGCCCGCGAATCTCGCCGCCCGGATTATTGACGGTATGAATATTGAAATACATATTTCCGGCTTTCAAATCGGCAACCTGCGCGGGCGTTACGGCAAAAGTCGAATTTACGACCGAACCGAAGGTGACGCCCGTTGCCGGAGCTAAATTGAAAGTAACCGGTCCGGCAACACCGACCGCGCCGGTATGAATATGCCCCGCCGTTACATTACTGGTCAATGGGGCGGCGGCTGAGCCGTAATAAAACGAAGCCGTAATCTGGGTTTCCGCCGTATTTAGCGTCACCCGCCCGAAACCTGTCGCGGTCGAAGCGGTCGGCGGCGTTTCCTGGGCCGCGTTCATATTACCGGTAAAATAAGTTTGGGCGTTTGCCAAAACCGAAAATATCGCCACAGCAAAAACCGTCGCAAAAACGAAAGTAAATTTCCTTATCATTCTGTTCTCCTCTTGAATTTAGTTAAAATGAATTATCGCTTGGAAAAAATTAAACTGGTTGTGTAAGCTACAATACGCCTTAACGCAAATTTTTGCAACAATTTTTTACTGGCCGGATCGAAAGTCTCAACTTTTTACGGCGGCATTAACCGTCAGCTTTTTGTCACTTCCAATTCTTCAATTTTAACTTTTCTTCTTCCGTAATAAACACTCAAAAGCACGCCAAAGACGACCAAAAACATTCCAAACAATGATGCGCTGCTTTGCGGCTCACTGAAAACAATCCAACCAATCGAAAGTCCGTAAATCAACCCCGAATAATTGATAATCGCAACGCTCGCGGCTTTTTCTTTCTGTAAGGCATTGGTTAGAAAAATCTGCCCGAGCTGCGAGGTTAAACCGATTATTAAAAGATAGAGCCAATCTGCGCCTTGAGGCATTTTCCAATCAAAAAACAACAGAAAAAATCCGGCAATCAAACCGGTCAATTGAAAATGGAGAACAACCGTCAAAGGATGTTCGCGCGTCCGCAAACTTCGCACAAGATTGTAGGCAATTCCCGAACAAAACGCCGAGATTATTCCGATTCCGAGATAAAAAGGCGAAATTCGCGGGTCAAACTGTTCGATAAAAAGAACGCCCGAAAAAGCCATCGCGTAAAAAATCCATTGCGGAAGTTTGACCTTTTCATTGAGCAGAAAGATCGCAATTATCGTCGTAAAAATCGGCGAAAGATACTGAATCGTCATCGCCGAAGCAAGCGGAATGTTTTGCAGTGTAACAAAGAAAAAATAAAGCGCGGTCGTCCCGAAAAGTCCGCGCAAAATCAGTAGTTTATGATTTGAGCCTTGCAAACTCGCCTGATCGCGTTTCAAAGCGACAACGCAAAAGGTAACGCCGAACAGACAACGAAAAAAGACGACTTCCATCACCGGCAAGTGCGAAATCAGTTTGACGCAAATATTTGCCAAAGAAAAAGCGAGCGTCGAAAGAAACATTGAACGGACGCCTTCGCTCAAAAATGAAGTTGTTTGATTTGAGTTGGCGGCGGTCGAATTCATCGGTAAATAAAATCATACCATCTCAGAATTTTTTGACAGTTAATTACGACTTTTTATCAATCTTGAAAGTCTAATAAAAAGAAAGCACTGTTTTTCCAAAAGTCACTGAAAAGAAAATTTATATGAAATATTTACTTTTTTTTATAATCCCGTTTTTACTGACCTTAACGATTCACGCGCAAATTTCAGTCGCGATCAATAACGGCTACGGAAGCGGAAATTATAAGAACGCATCGCGTTTAATTCACGTTTGGGCAGCGGCCAATCCGCCTAATATGGTTTTTGATAAATGGACCGGCGACACGGATTTGCTGCTTGACGTTAGTGCCTGGCACACGAGAGTTTCACTAAAAAAGAAAAATATAACACTGACGGCGACTTACAAAGCCGCGCCGGCCTGGAATCCGACCTACGAAGCGATTAACGGCCGTCAATACGGCTTTTTTTTCCCGCCGAACATTCGCGGTTTGGTGTTTCGCTTTCACGGCACGGGCGGATTTGCTTCGACATTTTTCAATAAAGTTGAAGATCGAAGCCACGCCAATGATTTCGTGGCGGCGGGTTTTGCCGTCGTTGCCCTCGACAGTGATGACCGCGTCAACAAGCAATGGTCAACCGCTTTGCCGCCGAACAATGTTGACATCAATAATGTTCAGGCAATTATCAATTCATTCATTTCGCGGGGTTTCATCACGACCAACACACCGATTTTTTCAACCGGAATGTCTAACGGCGGCGCATTTTCGCCACGCGTCGCTTACGCTTTGCAGTTTAAGGCGGCGGCGATTTATTGCGCTCCGGGTTCGACATTTATTAATATCACCAACATTCCGACAATCTGGAATATGGAGCAATACGACGATAACGATAATGTCGGTTCGGCGGGAAACGCGACGGCTTTCACTAATTCGCAGATTTTGGCAAACCGCGGAATTATCGCCCAATATAATCTAAACATTCCCTCGCCGGTTTATCCGCAACGCTTTGCGCGAATTCCCGGGCTCACTTTGAGCGATTCGCAGACGATTTATAACAGTCTGAAAAATAACGGTTTTCTTGACCGCGACAATTATCTTTCAGAAGATCCAAACACCTCCGGCTGGCAAAGCGTGGTTCCGATTGTTTATGTCTCTTATATTGACGAAATTACCGACCAGCTCAACGTCTGTTTCACGGCCCATAAATTTTTCAGCGATTATGACAGCCGCGTCATCGCATTTTTTAATGCCCGGCTCTAAGTTTCACACAAATTACTATTTCCAAATTCCGCTTCAAATGTTATCTTTTATCGGTTGTTTCCGAACAGCGATAAAAATATGTTCAAAAAAGTTCTGATACTTTCGGCGGCAGTCGGCGCAGGGCATCTGCGGGCGGCGGAAGCTCTCGAAAAAGCATTTAAACAGCTGAACGCCGCAGAAGAAGTCAAAAATATTGATGTTTTAAATTACACAAACCCGCTTTTCCGACGGCTCTACGGCAAAGCCTATCTTGATATGGTCAACACAATGCCCGAAGTCTTAGGTTGGCTATATGATTCGCTCGACAAACCCTGGGAAAATGAACGGCGGCGGTTTGCATTGGACAGATTGAACACGCAGCCTTTTATCAATCTGCTTCATAAAGAAAAACCTGATCTTGCCGTTTGCACACATTTTCTGCCGTCGGAAATCATTTCGTGGCTCAAGGCAAAAAAGAAAATTGATTTTCCGCAGGCCATCGTCGTCACGGACTTTGACGCACACGCGTTGTGGCTTTGTCATCATTTCGAGCAATATTTTGTCGCGCTCGATGAGACAAAGATTCATCTTGAAAAAATCGGTATTCCGCCGGATAAAATTACGGTGACGGGCATTCCGATTGACCCGCTGTTCGCCGCAACAAAAGACAAACAGGCGATGCGCGAAAAATACGACTTGAAAAAGGATAAATTAACGATTCTAGTTTCGGCCGGCGGTTTCGGAGTCGGCAATATCGAACATCTTTTACTCGCGCTGGCCGATTTGCAAACGCCTTCGCAAATCGTCGCCATTTGCGGGCGCAACGAAGATTTAAAGATAAAACTGGAGAATCTTGCCATCGAAAAATTAAATAACGAACGGGTGACGTTCAAACCAATCGGTTTTACCACAGAAATGGACGAATATATGTCGGCGGCGGATTTAATTGTCGGGAAACCCGGTGGTTTAACCACGAGCGAAGCATTGGCAAAAGGTTTGGTTTTCGTTGTCGTCAACCCGATTCCGGGACAGGAAGAACGAAATTCCGACCATTTACTTGAAAAAGGCTGTGCGATAAAATGCAACAATTTGCCGGTTTTAGCTTACAAAATTGACGAATTGGTCAAGGACAAAGTGCGTTTTGAAATGATGAAAGCGAATGTTTTGAAATTTGCGCGTCCGAATGCGGCATTTGAAATCACGAAAAAACTGCTAAAACTGCAAAGCGATGAACAAACAGACATTTAAATATCTTATTTTAATCATAATTTTAGCGTTCGGTTGTTCGTGTGGCGCAAAAAAATCACTTCTCTTTGCCGATGATTTTGAATCTTACGCGGAAGGCGAAGTTCCCGCCTCGCCGTGGATCAAAAGCGGCGGCGGAAAGGTTTTTGTTGATAGCGAAAAAAGTCATACCGGACGCAAATCAGTTCATTTTATTTCGGGCGAACAATATAAAAATCGCGCCTT
>JBDTZT010000258.1:0-6003 GCA_040005005.1 Actinomycetota bacterium | reverse complement strand
TCCGGTAATCCTTCGCTGCCGGAATTAGTATCTGTCAACGGAAGTTGGATGATAAATGTTGTTCCTTTGCCCGATTCCGTTTCAAAATTCAGTTTTCCCTTATGTTTTTCAACTACTACTGTATAGGAAATCGCCAAACCTTGTCCGGTTCCTTTGCCAACTTCTTTAGTTGTAAAAAAGGGATTAAAAACCTTATTTTGAGCCTCGATTGGAATTCCGCCGCCGGTGTCGGTAATCCGTATTTCCGCCCAATCATCGTTGACGCGTGAGGTCGAGACAGTAATTTTTCCTTTGCCGTTCGAACCGTCGCCGATAACCTCCGCAATGGCGTGCGAGGCATTGATAATCATATTTAGAATGACCTGATTAAATTCTCCGAGCAAACAAGGAACGTGAGGAAGACTTTTATCAAAATTCGTTTCCAGCTCCGCGACATATTTCCATTCGTTTTGCGCCACGGTAATCGTGCTTTCGATCGCTTTATTGAGATCAGCGGCACATTTTTCCTTAGATCCGGGGTGTGCAAAATCCTTCATTGACTGCACAATTTTAGCAATCCGCGAAATTCCTTCGAGTGATTGCTGAACAGCTTTTGGAACTTCTTCGACAAAATATTCAAGGTCGGAAGTTTTAATTTCATTATCAACCCCGGTAATTAAATCATTCGTGATTTCGTTACTGCGGGCGGCGGTCAGTAGTTTGCTGTATTTACCCAAAACCGTTTCGATAGCCTCAAACCCATCCTGTAAAAATTTCGTGTTATCCCCGACATATTGCGTTGGCGTGTTGATTTCATGAGCGATTCCGGCGGCGAGCTGTCCGATTGACTCAAGTTTTTGGGCTTGATGAAGCTGATATTCCAAAGTTTTTAGTTCGGTCAAATCGGTGGCAATCGCTAAAATATATTCAACTCCCGATTTTCCCAGCATCGGACGTTTAACGGTTTGCATCCAGTGCGTAATCCCGTCGGAATCAATGAATTTATCTTGTAAATTTACAAATTCCTGGTTGCTTTCAAGCACTTGCCGGTCAGAAAGATTGTATCTTTCCAAATCTTCCGGTTTTCTGATTAATTCCTCATCAGTTTTCCCGATGACATCTTTAATGGCCATTTCGTAAACTGATGCAAAAGCCTGATTTACAAGCACATAGCGGAGGGCTTTGTCTTTCACGAAAATCAGATTCGGAACATTATCAATCACCCGGTAGAGAAACTGCTTCGCTTCACTGAGTTTGTTTTCGGCACGATGACGTTCTTCAACCTGCTTTTGCATTTCTTCATTGGCCTGCAAAAGTTTTGCGGTCCGCTCGGCAACCAATTCTTCGAGATGATTTTCGTAATGTTTCTTGGTTAATTGCAGTGCTTGATGTTCCAGCGCTCGTTTGACAACCGCTTCAATATGGTCGAAGGCGAAAGGTTTTGTAATATAGTCAAACACGCCGAGGCGCATCGCTTTGATCGCATTTTCGATATTTTGCATGCCGCTGATCATAATAACAATTGTTTCAGGTGCCAGCTCGCGGACTTGGGGAGCCAATTCTAATCCGCTGATGCCCGTCATCTTAATATCGCTGATCACTAAATTAAAGGTCTCCGCGCGAAGCCGTGTCAAAGCCTCTTCGGCTGACGCGACCTCAACGCATTGATAACTCTCACTTAATAATTGATGCAAAACATTTCTGACAACAGATTCATCATCAACTATTAAAATGCTTGCTCGACCATTGTTTTCTTTTAACATTATTTAGTGTCCTTGGTTTTTATAGTTTACGCTTAATCAGACTGCCGGCTGAGTGCTTCGCCGCAGATCTTTCAAAATTCGGGTAACCACTTGAAATTCATCTTCAATCTCTGTAATTAAACTTTTTATTTGAGTGATGTTAAGGACTTCCTCTTCAAACTTCTTACATAATGCGGCGATATGAAATGCCCCGATATTGCTGCTGCTCCCCTTGATGCCGTGGGCCTGTTCCTTAATGTTAGTAATTTTTCGACCGGCAACAGATTTTTTGAGAGCCGTGATGCGCCTTCCGGCATCATCAAGGAATAAATCAATTAATTCCGTCACGATTTCAGGCTCGTTCGGTTGCTGCAAATCTCTGAAGCCGTTGAGAACCGATAAATCTACTGATTGATGCCGGTCATTATCTGCAGAAGTGATTATTGTTTCCTCCGGCTCAGCCGTAACTTGTTCGGTCGAAGTCGGCACCAGCCACCGGTTTAGGGTCTGTGTCAGCGTTTCCAGTTTGACCGGCTTACTGATGTAATCATCCATTCCGGCGGCGAGACATATTTCGCGATCACCATCGAGAGCATTAGCCGTCATGGCGATAATAATGGTGTGCTTTAACTTACCTTCCCGCCGGCGAATTTCCGCCGTGGCTTCAAATCCGTCCATTTCGGGCATCTGACAGTCCATCAGAATAAGATCGTATTCGGAGTTCTCAAGTATCTCAATCGCCTTTCGTCCGTTAGATACCACATCTGCTGAATAACCGAGGCTTTTCAACTGACTAAGCGCAACTTTCTGATTGACCAGATTGTCTTCGGCAACCAGAATCCGGGCTTTTGAAGCCGCAATGACAAACTTATTGTTCGGCAAAGTTTTACTGCGTAAAGAATGTTTCGTAATAAGCGGTGGTAATTGGTGATCGTTCTCATTGCCGGATGCGTCGGCAATGACGGTCATCAAACAGTTGTAAAGTTGTGATTGGCGAACCGGTTTCTGAAGGTAACCGGCAATCCCGGACTCTCTCGCAATTTGTCCATCGCCGCGTTTCCCGTAAGAAGTCAAGAGCATCAAATTTGTTGCTGACAGAGCCGCTTCGGATTTGATCGCGCGGGCCAATTCAAACCCGTCCATTTCCGGCATCATCAAATCGAGAATGGCGATTTTGAAAGGCTCGTTTCGCGCGGCGGCGGCGCGCATTTGTTCAAGTGCCTGTTCGCCCGAACCGGCTTCCGCCGCCATCATTCCCCAAGATGCTGTCTGGTGGAGAAGAATTTTGCGATTAGTGGCGGTGTCGTCTACGACTAACACCCGCACACCTTCGAGACTGACGTTTCCGACTGCCGGAATCGCCAAACTTTGATTCGGCTGTTTTTCAAAACGCGCCGTGAACCAAAAAGTCGAGCCGATTCCCGGAGCACTTTCGATACCGATCTCGCCGCCCATCATTTCGACAAGCTGTTTCGAGATTGCCAGTCCCAGACCGGTTCCGCCGTATTTGCGCGTCATCGAGCCGTCAGCCTGGACAAATGCCTGGAATAACCGTCTTTGCGCTCGCTCGGAAATTCCGATGCCGGTATCAGTAACTTCAAAACGAAGCAAAACATACTTACCTTCATCACCTTGCTTTCGGACGTTGACTGTGACTTCGCCTTTTTCCGTGAATTTAATGGCATTACCAATTAAATTTGTCAGAATCTGGCGAAGCCTGCCGGGATCGCCGCAGAGCTGCGTCGGTACATCTCGATAGACGAGCGAAGCTATTTCGATTCCTTTCGACTGCGCCCTTTGGGCAAGCATTTCGACAGGTTGTTCGATGGTTGCTTGCAGATCAAAGTCAATAATTTCAAACCGGAGCTGTCCGGCTTCGATTTTCGAGAAATCGAGAATATCGTCAATGATTGTCAGGAGCGCATCGGCACTCGTTTCAATCGTTTTGGTGAATTCCTGCTGGCGCACTGATAAGTCCGTGTCCTGCAGAAGCTCGGTCATCCCGATCACGCCATTCATCGGCGTGCGGATTTCGTGGCTCATATTTGCCAGAAATTCAGATTTCAGCCGCACTGATTCGAGTGCTAAGTCGCGAGTTTGTTTCAGTTCCTCTTCCATCTTCTTACGCTCGGTGATGTTGACATGCATCACGACCGCGCCCGCTAAATTTTCTTTGTTTAATGGAGAAACCGTCAGTTTGAACCATCTTTCCTCGTTCGGAGAGTGGCAGGGATATTCCATTTCAAAATGGGAAGAATCTCCCGAAAGAACGGCGCGGCAAATGTCGGCAACCTGCTTTGCGCCTTCGGCACAATCTCCGGTTGCATTCTCGCACGTTTCAATGTAATTGCTCCCAATACCGAAATTAACACCGCTATAACTGTTTACCAGCGCAAACTGTTTCCATTCGTTGTTCACTTCGAGAATGTTTCCCGCGTTGTCGAGCAAGCAGATGTGCGCCGGCAACGCGTCGAGAATGGCGGATTGCCGCTCCTCAATCCGTTTGCGCTCGGTGATATTTTGAAGTGTCGAACGAATACCGGCGACATTTCCCTTCTTATCGTAAATTATCCGGTCTTCATTCAAGACGGAAACCAGTGAGCCGTCTTTCCGAATAAAGGTGCGCTCAACCGGATGAAGCTGCATTGTCCCGGTGAGCTTTGCCGCAATCGCTTCACGCGATACTTTTTCCACAATGATTTCCGACGGATGTCGTCCAATCAGTTCCTCGTTGGTATAACCGAGCAGTAATTCTTCGGTATGGTTGATGTGCAGAAAGCGTCCTTCCCGGTCGAGTTCGTGATAAGCAACGGGAGCATTATCAAAAAGATCTCTGAATTTTGCTTCATTTTCGCGTAAGGCTACTTCCGCCTGCTTGTTTTCGGTAATGTCACGAATCACGCCGACGATAAATTGTTCTCCGTTCGGAGCCTCATAAACGGTCTTCTTGGTCATGATGACACGCCGATTGCCGTGTTTGTCAGTAAGCTGCTCTTCGTTGCTCGTTTCCTTGCCGCTTTCAAAAACCAGATTATCCATTTCAATGAAAATTTGCGCCTCGTCCGGTAAACAGGTGTCTGCGGGGCTTTTCCCGATTATCTCTTCCTTCGCGCGTCCCATTATCTGGCAGAAAGCATCATTAACCAGGACCATCCGGTGCTGCCTGTCATTCACAAAAATGGGGTCGCCGACGGCGTTGATGATGCGTTCTAAATAATCCCGCGAATTTTGCATCGCTTCTTCGGCGTGCTTGCGTTCGGTGATATCGCGTGACAGGCCGACGATGCCGGTTACTTTTCCTTTCGCGTCGAAAATCGGCACTTTGGTACTCGAAACCCAGCCGCTTGTTCCATCGGGGAAAGTTTCCTTTTGCTCCTGGTCAATAATCGGCTCTCCGCTTTGCACAATCCGCTGTTCATCGTCAAAGTAGGGTTGGGCATGTTCTTCGGCGAAAAAATCGAAGTCGGTTTTCCCGATGGCATCCTCCGGTGATTTGATACCTTTTAAATGAACATGTTTGCTGACTCTGACAAACCGGCTTTGCGTATCCTTGAAATAAATAGCGTCGGGAATATTGTCCATCAAGACCTGCATCAAGTTGCTTTCGAGAGCAAGTTCTACTTCCGCCAGTTTGCGCTCGGTAACATCGCGGACGAGACCTCGAAATCCGATTGGCTTTTGAGCGCCATTGCTTATCAATGACATTGATGATTCGACACATCTTTTGGTGGTATCCTTACGGGTGATTTCCCAATCGAGATCACTAACGGGTTGACCTGTTTTGAAAATATTTACCAGATTGGTAAATAGCTTTTTTCCATTTATACGGTCAACATACTGGCGATAATTTATTCCCTGCGCTTCATCTTTGTCATATCCGAGGATTTTGCACAAAGCATCATTACAGAAGGTAAAATTTCCTTTCAAATCAGTTTCAAAATAACCTTCTTCAATGCTTCCCAAAATATTTCGATATTTTTCTTCCGACTGGCGCAGCAATTCTTCCTTTAGTTTGCGTTCGGTAATAACCTGTGTAAAGAAGATGAGGCCGCCGATTTCTCCGTCGGCTTTGTGCCACGGGCGAGTTTCCCACTGCAGCCATTCAATTGTTCAGTCAGTGCGCGGAAACGGGTCTTCGTCGCACCTTTCGACTGCTCCGGCGAGACAGCGTTGGTGAACGTCTTTCCAACTGTCGGAAATATCGGGAAATACTTCATAATGCGACTTACCGATAATATTTTGACCCGCGAGATTGTAATCGCTAAGCCACTGCTCGCTCACT
>JBDTZT010000257.1:0-6016 GCA_040005005.1 Actinomycetota bacterium | reverse complement strand
CGGAATCGGAGAAAAAGGCTCGGATTAAGATTCAACTTGCTTTCAGGCATCTACAACTACGAACTGAAAGCGAACAAAAATTGAATTTCGCAAGAGGTCTATTGTAGAAAATTTCATCTCAAATTATTTTTTATACGAAAGCCCTGCATCTTGATAAAAACTTCATAACATCTCAAAATAAATAGATTAAAAACTTTAGGAGCAAAAGTGTCGGAAAAAATTTACCGTGATTCGGTTCATAACATTATTCGCCTCAAAACTGATACGGAAGAAGGCAAACTTCTCGTCCGTCTGATTGACACGGCGGAATTTCAGCGTCTGCGGCGGATTCGGCAACTCGGACTCGCCCATTTTACTTATCAATCCGCCGAACATTCGCGTTTTACGCACAGTTTGGGCGCACTTCATCTGGCGACGCGAATTTTGGCAAAGCTCGAATTAAACCACGAAATTTCGGCTGAACACAAAACTGCTGTTCGCGCCGCCGCGCTTCTGCACGACATCGGACACGGCGCATTTTCGCACGTCATCGAAACGATTCTCGGCTTTCATCACGAACAATTTACCATCGAAGCGGTATTAAGCCGCGAAACCGAGGTCGGGCAAGTCTTGCGCGGATTTTCCGCCGAGCTTCCCGAAAACATCGCGGCAATCATTCGCGGCGATTTTCGCCCCGTTGCTTTGGCGCAGCTTGTTTCGTCGCAGCTCGACGTTGACCGGATGGATTATCTGCTTCGCGACAGCCTGATGACGGGCGCGAAATACGGTATTTACGACCTCGAATGGATTATCAAATCGCTCGAAATTGACGAAGCAAACGACCGTCTGTATGTTTCGGCACGCGGAATTTACGCCGTCGAAGATTATCTGCAAGCGCGGTATTATATGTTCCGGCAAGTTTATTTTCACCGCACTCTGCGCTCGGCGGAAGCCGTTTTGCGCTCGCTTGTGAGACGCGCTTTGCAACTTTTTCAAAGCGGGAAATTCGTTTGGTTTGCTGAAAAAACTCCGTTTGAAAAAATCTTGAAAGGCGAGAAATTGTTCCTTACCGAGCATTTGCAATTAGATGATTCAGACGTAATGTTTCACATCAAACAGTGGGAAAATTCCGATGATAAAATTTTATGCGATTTAGCTAAACGATTTTTGCACCGAAGACTTTTCAAGGCTTTTGACCTTGATATGCCCGAAGATGAACGACAGAGTTTTCTCGAAAAAGCGCGAAAAATTGTTGAAAATTCGGGTTTTGACGCGGATTATTATTTCGCGGAGGACAAAGCGGGCGAGGTGAAAGGTTATAATTTTTACACGAAAACACAGGCTGAACCGAAAAACTTAATCTACGTCGAAGAAGGTTTTTCGCGTCCCGCGATTCGTGAAATTTCCGAGATCAGTGCGGCGGTGCGTGGTCTGCAAAAAGGTTATCAGATTTACCGCGTTTGTTTTCCAGCGGAACTAAAGGAAGAAATTGCAAAACTTTATCACCGATGAAAGTTATCAGTTATCAGTTGTCAGTCGTCAGTTGGATCTGTTTCGCACTAACTTTGTGTTTTTCCGTCAGCGCACAAAATAACTTGCTTAAAATTGCCATCCTGACGCCCGAAAAAAACGAGCAAAGCGAAAAGTTTGCCGAAAAACTCGAAATCTCGCTTGCCGGGAAATTTAAGGTTTTGGATTCGTCATTGAGCGAAACGGCGTTTCTTTCGTCAAATCCCGAAAATCCTTTTAACTTAGGCAGCGAAGAGGCAAAAATCATCGGTGCGGCAATCGGCTGTGATTATTTTCTGCTCGTCAAAGCTCAAAATTTGCGCCGCTCTTCTTTTGAAAAAAAAGAATATTTTGAATCTTACGCCGCAATTTTTGTAGTCAGTTCGCGGACCGGTCGGCTGGTTTTCTGGAAGCTAACGACTTTCAACAGCTCTAAATCAAACGCTGCCGATAAATTGCTTTTCGATTCGACAACCGATTTAACCGGAGAAATTTCCGACAAACTTCCAAACATTGCCAAGCAAGAATTAAATGAAAAGACCGCGAAATTAGAAGAAATTCCGGATGAAAATTCGCCTGACGCAAAGAACTTTCGCTCACCTCTGCCTTATAAAAAAATAAGCCCGCAATATACTGCGCTTGCCAATCTTTACGGAATTACGGCGACCGTTGATATCGAAGTTGATTTTGATGAAAGCGGTCAGATCAGACGAACGGAAATTGTCCGTTGGGCTGGTTTTGGGCTTGACGAATCAGTGACGGAAACCATTCGCAAAATGAATTGGCGACCTGCCGAAAAAAACAAAAAAACATTGCCGATCCGGGTTCTTTTGCGCTACAATTTCAAGAAACTCATTAAAGATGAATAATTGTAGCGCAGGCATTTTGTCTGCAAGCGTTTGCAAAACGCTCAAAACCTCCGCTTTCTTTCAGCTTTCTAAAAAACTGAAGCGTTTTCACGCCGTTTTTCAAACGATGTGTGCAGGCGAAAGCGCCTCTCGCTCCAGTCGAAAATCTTTTGCTGTAACAAATTTTTAATGAAAAATCTGTTACAGCGCAGAAAATTCTTCAGCATTGGTTTTGATTTTTAATTTATGCTTGTGGAATAAAATCTGCGTTTTCAGGAATTAAAACAACGGACGAATTTTTCAAGAATATGTCAATTATCCAATCGCAAGTAGTTACATTAACTGATTCCCGTGTTTCCGCATTTGAGACGGCACCGCCAAAGCAGTTCAGCGAAGGTCGCTACACAGTGCGTTTTGCCAAAAATGATGAAGAAATTGACGCGGCTTTGCGTTTGCGGTTCGAGGTTTTCAATCTCGAACTGAACGAAGGTTTGGAAGCGTCGTTTATCAACGAGCGCGACGAAGACGAATTTGATAAAACTTGTCATCATTTAATTGTCGTTGAAAATGAAACCGAAAAAATCGTCGGCACTTATCGCGTCCGCACGATGGAAATGGCGCAGAGCGCGTTCGGCTTTTATTCAGCGGGCGAATTTGCGGTCGAAGATTTGCCATACCGGGTTTTAGCCGAATCAATCGAAACGGGACGCGCCTGCATCGCCCGCGAACATCGCAATTCGCGTGTTTTATTTTTGCTCTGGAAAGGTTTGGCGATGTATATGACCGAAAACCGCAAACGCTATGTTTTCGGTTGCTGCTCGCTTCCGACACAAGACTGCGCCGAAGGAATGCGCGCCATGCGCGGGCTTGTGCGCGATGGATTTTTGCACGAACATCTGTGCGTTGCGCCGCGTGAAGATTATGTTTGCCGGACGGAAGATTTTTTGAGCGAAGACTCCGGCAGCGATATAAAACTTCCAAGACTTTTCGATACATATCTTAGAATCGGCGCGAAAATCTGCGGCGAACCCGTGATTGACCGCCAATTTAAGACAATTGATTTTTTCGTAATCGTTGACATAAAAATTATGTCCGATAAATATTTTAAGATGTTTTTCGGCTGAAATTTTTCTCGCGGCGAAGGTTAGGTTAGAATAAAACCAAGATGAGAAACATTCGTGCTGTCATTCGTTTCCCCGCGTTTTTAATCACCACCTTCGGCATTTACGGAGTTTGGCTGGCCGGTTCGTTTTTTATTCCCAACCAACAATTCTGGCGGCAGATAATTTTTCGCACTTGGGCGCGGTTGTTTGTGAAAATTTCGGGAATGAAGATAGAAATTATCGGCGAAGTTCCGAAACCGCCGTTTTTTCTGGTGTCCAATCATCTCGGCTATGTTGATATTCCCGCGCTGCGGGCGGTTGTTGAAGGGGTTTTTGTCGCGAAGGCCGAACTTGATTCCTGGTTTTTGGCGGGAAAAATCATCCGCGATATGGGAATGATCTTTATCAATCGAAAAAACCGCCGCGACATTCCGCGGGCCGGTAAGGAAATCATCAAACGGCTTGACGAAGGCGAAGGCGTGATTATTTTCCCCGAAGGCACCAGCACTAAAGGTGAAGAGGTTTTGCCGTTTAACTCGTCGTTTCTCGAATTTGCCGCGCGCACGGATTTGCCTGTTTCTTACGTTTCAATTTCGTATCAAACACCGATTGGCGAAATGCCCGCCAGCGAAGCGGTTTGCTGGTGGGACGACACCGTTTTTATGACTCATCTGTTTCGTTTTTTCAGCCTCAAAGAATTTACCGCGATTATCAATTTCGGCGACGCTCCCGTTGTCAATCCGAATCGTAAAGCATTGGCAAGCGAACTGCACACGAAAGTAACGGAAAAATTTATTCCGATTTTGTAAAAATATCTTTCCAACCCGCTCGACGATTGCCTTTTTGTCTGCGCTTTGAAACAATTATTTTTATAATTGCGTAAAAACAACAGACTAAATCATTCCAAAATTTTAAGGAGAAAAAATGCGTAGATCCTATTTTCGTTTTATAACGGCACTGACCGTTTTGCTTTCGTTTTGTGCTATGTCAATGGCGCAAAGCAAAGCGTTTGACACCAGCCGAATGGATACTTCGGCTGATGCCTGCACCGACTTTTTTCAATATGCCAACGGCACTTGGGTAAAAAACACCGAGATTCCGGCGGCTTATTCGCGTTGGGGAACTTTTAATATTCTGGCAGACAACAATTATGCGTTGTTGAAAGATGTATTGGAAAATGCTGCCAAAGCGAAAGCCGCTGACGGCACGGACACTCAAATGATCGGCGATTTCTACGCTTCTTGTATGGACGAAGCCGCCGTTGAAAAAGCCGGAGCCAAACCGCTCAAACCATTTCTAAAACAAATTGATAAAATAAAAGACCGTCAAACACTGCAAAAACAAATTGCCGCGTTTCATTCGGCCGGAATTCCGGTACTTTTTGGTTTTGGCGCGGGAGCGGACGCGAAAAATAGTGTCCTCAACATCGCCAATGCCAATCAGGGCGGACTAAGTTTGCCAAACCGCGATTTTTACACCAAAGACGATCCGAAATCAGTCGAAACACGCACGAAATTTGTTGAATATATGGCGAATATGTTCCGCCTTTTAGGCGATGATGCGGGCGCGGCGGCAGAAAATGCGAAAACTGTGATGATGATTCAAACAGAGCTCGCCAACGCTTCAAAATCGCCCGTCGAACTGCGTAATCCCGAAGCGCGTTACAACAAAAAATCTTTAACTCAATTAGCCGAAATGACCCCGAATTTTTCGTGGACTGATTATATGACGACCCGCGGCGTGCCGCCGGTGCAGGAAGTCAATATTGGTCAACCCGCATTTTTTGAAGAAGTCAACAAGATGATGACCGGCGTTTCCATCGAACAATGGAAAACATATCTCCGCTGGATGCTTTTGAATTCATCGGCAAACCGACTTTCAAAAGCGTTTGTTGACGAGAATTTCAATTTTTACAGCAAATATCTGCAAGGCACGAAAGAACAGCAACCGCGCTGGCGGCGTTGTATCGGCGCCACCGATAATGCGGTCGGCGAATCGCTCGGCAAGGAATACGTCAAAAAAGCGTTCACGCCCGAAGCGCAAAAACGGATGAGCGAATTGATTGACAATCTTTTTGCCGCTTACCGCGAACGGCTTACGAAAGTTGATTGGATGAGTGCCGAAACACGGGAAAAAGCGCTGGCAAAATTAAATACTTACCAGCGCAAAATCGGTTTCAATCAAAATCCGCGCGGCTATGCCGGTTTGAGCATAAACCGTAAATCGCTTTTCAATAATTCACGAAGTGTCGCGCAGTTTGAAATTACCCGCAACCTGAAAGATGTCGGTCAAAAGGTTGACAAGACGCGTTGGGGAATGACTCCGCCAACCGTCAATGCATATTACAATCCGAGTTTTAACGAAATCGTTTTCCCGGCCGGAATTCTGCAACCGCCGTTTTTTAATTTTCAAGCTGACGATGCGATCAATTACGGTGCCATCGGCGCAGTTATCGGTCACGAAATCTCGCACGGATTTGACGATCAGGGCAGTCAATTCGACGCGGAAGGAAATCTGAAATCGTGGTGGACAAAAGATGATCGGGCGGCGTTTGAAGAACGTGCAATGTGTGTTTCC
>JBDTZT010000256.1:0-6016 GCA_040005005.1 Actinomycetota bacterium | reverse complement strand
GGCCTGCTGGCAATAAGGACAGCCCGGCTTAACATACATTACTAATGCCATTTTTTTCTCCCCGATAAATTTTACAATGCAAATATTTCGATAACAATCTAAAGTTTTAGAAATATTTACCAATAGCTAAATTCTAACAAATTCCGCATTTAAAGAAAAAAACGCGGTTGTCAATGCTGACAACCGCGTCAAAAATAGAAACTTAGAAATTTCTATTCGAAAATGGACTTTTGCAAAAACACAACAAGGGTCCAAAGATTATGGCTGTAAAACTTTACTTTTAGCGACAAAATAACTTCTCAAAGTAGAACCGACAGGACGGATAATCTTTCGCCAAATCCCCGATTGATTGTTTTTATTGCCGAAAACTGAACTCGGCTCGTAAAAATTTTCGATGTAATCAACCGCCGCAACCCGAAATCCGACATCGCGTTTGAGGCGCTCGCTGATGTACCATTTGTGGTCAACAATTCTTTCCCACAAAAATTTCGCTTCTTTCTTCGAAAAATCTTTATCTAAATGTTTTTTGAGAAAAACCTGTTCCGGGGTCGGAATACTTTTTAAAACTTCATCCACTACGTAATCCAATTGATAAAAAATCATATTATAAAGCCTCCTTGTCTAGTCATTGAAAATATACTTGACAAATACAAATATTGCCTTCGCGGACCGAAGGTTACCAATAATTATTTTTCAGCAGAAATCGGCAACCTTTGATAAATTTTCCGACTTTCTTAAAGCGATTTTGGTCTTAAAAATTCCATTCGCCAAATGAGTGTGAAAAATTGTCGAATTGAGCTTTGCGAATTACCTTTGCGGTTTTGTAAAACGCCCGGCTCATAAAAATTTTCGACATAATCAATTGCTGCCACGCGAAAACCGACATCGCGTTTGAGCCGTTCGCTGACATACCATTTATGGTCAACAATTCTTTCCGACAAATGTTTCGCCTCTCTTTGCGGAAAATCTGCGTTTACATATCTTTTCAGAAAAGATTGTTCCGGTGTCAGAAAATTTTTTAATACTTTATCTATTGTATAATCCAATTTATAAAAACCTCCTTGTCCAAATCATAAAAAAATATGATTGACAAATAAAAACGGTCGCCTTCGCGCATCAAAGGCTATAATTAAGTATAATCATTCTGTTGTAATGATTACCAACTCTTATTTTTCATCAGCATTATGAATTAAGTTAATGACTGTAAATTGTTAAAAGAATGGAACTTTGGCAACTGAGAACTTTTACGGCAATCGCCGAAACTTTGAATTTTACAAAGGCTTCGGAAAAACTTCATCTGACGCAATCAGCCGTCAGTCATCAAATTAAAGCACTCGAAGAAGAATTCGGCGTGCCGCTTTTTATTCGCGCCAAAAGCGGTGTGATTTTGACCGACGCGGGAAAAATCGCGCTCGAATATGCGGTGCGAATCTTAAACGAAGCCGAAGAAATGCGCGAACGCCTCGCCGGACGTGAAAAGGCTTTAGCCGGAAGAGTTCGCGTGGCGGCGGCAACGCAAGCCCTGGTTTATCTTTTCGCGCCTCTTTTTGAAGAATTTATGGACGCCTACGAAACGGTCGAACTCGTTTTTCGGACGACAGTTTCAACCGAACAAACCGTTGAAGACATTCTCGAAGGCGTAGCGGATGTCGGTTTCGCGTCGTTCGCAGTTTATTCGCCGGTTTTGCAGGTTACTGAAATTTTTGACGATGAACTGGTTTTGGTTGTCGGCAAAAAACATCATTTGGCGAAACAAATTAAGATTTCGATCAAGGAACTCGAAAAAGAACGCTGGATTTTGTTTGAACGCGGCGCGTCAATTCGCCGGGCGACCGACGATTTTTTTAAAAAGGTCAAAGTCGAGCCGGAAATGGCACTCGAATCGAACGATACATATTTTATTAAACTGATGATAGAACACGGGTTAGGAGTATCGCTAATGCCTTCGTGGGCAGTTCGCGAAGAAATCAAAAACGGAAAACTCGCCCAAATCCGCATCAAAGGACACGAACTCAAACGCTCGGTTGCGATGGTTTCGCTGAAAGGCGCACAATCTGCTCCGATTCGCACCTTTATCGAATTTATACTCGCCCAAAAAGAAAAATTGCAAAGCTCGGCATTGGACTAAAAAGCCTTGAAAAGCGAAAATATCAGCGATGAACTTAGACGATTACAAAGACATTTTTGAACCTTTTGACAAACTCATCGAAATCGAAATTTGCGGCACGATACGCGAAGTTCCCGAAAATAATTCGCTGCTTCGCTGTTTTCAGTTTCTTTCGATGGAAACTATTTCCTACGGCGATTTTTGCTGGAACGGCGATTGTCTGAATTGCCAAGTCTGGCTCAAAAACGGCGACAAGGAAAAGTCTGTGCTTTCCTGCCGCACAAAAGTTGAAGAAGGAATGAAAATAATTCGTCTGAATAATGAAATTAAGCTGTAAAACTTTGACTTCTGCTACTTTTGTCTGGTATAACAACAAAGTCTAATTTCTAATAATTCAAAGCATCTTTAAAAAACAATATGAGAAAAGTAGTCGTTTTGCCCGGCAAAATACTGTTCATTTTGGCGTTTCTGCTTTTTAACAGTATTTTGGGAAATGCACAGATTACCGAAACTTCTTTGCGCGGAACTGTCACGGATAGTACGGGAAATGTGATTGTCGCGTCGGCGATTGTTGCTCAAAATGAAGCAACGGCACAAGTTTCAACCGCCACAACCAACGAAAACGGCGAATTTGTTTTTCCGAGTCTGCCTTCGGGAAGTTATACGATTTTCGTCCGTGTCCCAGGTTTTAAGACATTTGAGCAGAAAAGGTTGAAGTTAAACGTCGGGCAAACATCGGATTTGACCATCAAACTCGAAATCGGCGAAGTTTCCGCGACGATTGAAGTCGAAGGCAATGAGAATTTGACGCAAGTTTCGACTGAAGCCAGAGTTTCCGACACTTTCACGCGGCAGTCAATTACCGAACTGCCGATTCCGCAACGCGATGTTTTTGCATTATCAAAATTGAGCGCGGGCGCAACGGCAATTGCGGGCGCGGCAAATTCGACGAAGCTGACAAATTCGCCGGTCATCACGGTCAACGGCAATCGTTATCGCGGAAATAATTATGTTTTAGACGGCGCGCTAAATGTTAATGCGAACAACACGGGCGAACCGGCGATTGTGCCGAGTATCGAAGTCATCGAAGAAGTTCAGGTGCAGACCTCGAATTTTTCCGCCGAATTCGGACGCGGCAACGGTTCGGTCGTCAATATGCGGACAAAATCGGGAACCAACAATTTTCGCGGGCAGGTTTGGGAATATAACCGCAACGCCGCTTTGAATGCGCGAAATTTCTTTGCGGCGCAGCGCGCTCCGCAGGTTTTTAATCAATACGGCGGAAGTTTCGGCGGTCCGCTTCGCAAAAAGAAAACTTTCTTTTTCGGAAGTTATGAAGGCGCAAAAAATGCGTTGGCAAAAGCTCTTTCATTTCAGGTCGAAACGCCCGAACTTCGCGCTTTCGTCGCCAATACGCGCCCAAATTCAATCGCTAATCGTTTGTTTCGGGATTTTGCTTCGCCGACTCCGAATCGGGTCGGAAACGGCTATCAAAATCAGACAAACATCACCATCAATAATGTTGTGATTCCGGCGACCGGAACAGTTTCGGTGAACTTGCGCGATTATGTTCGGTTTGACCAATATTTAGCGCGGATTGATCATTCATTCAATAAAGACAAGGATAAATTGACGTTTCGCTGGATTGCCGAATATCAAAAAGATCAGGGCGGGACAAGTTCTGCGGCCGCGACAAATGGCAAAGCCGTGCGCGGCGAACGCGGATTTTTCGACGGTGCGTTTGGTAATTTTAATTTCGGCTATACGCGAACCTTCAAAAACGCGGCGAACGATTTGCGGTTTTCCGCCGGTTTCATCAATACGAATCGCGGAAATGACGATGCGGTTGTTCCTGAAATCACAATAACGGGAATTACCGCGCCGTTTGGCGATATTTTCAACAATCGAACGAAACTTCGGACTTACGAAATTCGCGATACTTTTTCTTTAGTCAAAGGAAACCATACGATTCGCTTGGGCGGCGAAGGTCGGAGAATTTTCAAAGGTATCTCGATTGGTCCTGCCTCGGCAGGAACATATAATTTTACGAGACCTTGTCCGGCAGCGACACCGACTTGTGATGTCAGAGCCTTGAATTTGTTAGATTTTATCAATGATAATCCTTTTCGCCAAACCATAACCGTTAATCCGACAACCGGCAAACCGTCCGGTTTTCCACGATTTTTTCGCCTTATTGAAGCCGGACTTTTCGCACAGGACGATTGGAAAGTCAATCAGCGTTTGAACTTGAATCTTGGGATTCGCTGGGATTATTTCGGCGACGCAAAAGAAAAAGACGGATTGCTCTCCTCAATAATTTTAGGAAGCGGAAACAGTTTTCAGGAACAGATTACAAACGCAGCGGTCGGTCGCGTCAAAAGACTTTACAAACCCGAATTAACCAATTTCTCGCCGCGCTTAGGTTTAGCCTTTGACCCGTTCGGTGATAACAAAACTTCCGTCAGAGCCGGATTTTCGCTCGCGTTTCAACCGCATCACGGGCAATCAATTGCGGGTGCACGTGCACTTCCGCCGGATGCGATTCAGGTTGTTTCGCAGCCGTCGCAAGGTATCGGAACGCAGATTTTATATAATATTCCCGTGCCGTTTAATCCCGAATTTGCGCGTGGTTTGAATCCGTTCGGCGGCATCAATCCGCTTCCGGGCGAAACGCGCCGCATTCGTCCGACGGGTTTTGTCGTTAATCCGACAATCAAAACGCAATACAGTGAAAGTTTCTTTTTGAGTGTTCAGCGCAGACTTGGCAACGGTTGGATTTTAGAACTTGGTTATAACGGAACTTTAGGTGTCAATCTTGAAAGAATTGACGATGTTAATCGTTTTGCCGGTGATTTGCTTGACGGCGTTGAAAATCGCTTAAATCCGAATTTTGGAACGCTTCTTTTTGTAACCAACGGTGTAAGTTCGAGCTATCACGGCGGAACGGTTGAGATTCGCAAAAGTTTCTCGAAAAGCTTTTCTTTGCAGACAAATTATCGTTTCTCGAAATGGCTTGACACATCAAGCGACACTTCGACCGGACAATTTGCCGACAATTCCGAACCGGGCAAAGGCGCCCAGGACATTAATTGCCTGAGGTGTGAAAAATCGCGTTCGTTGTTCGACATTCCGCATCGTTTTTCATTCGCGGGAGTTTGGACACCGGACTTTCTTAAAGGTCGCAAAGATGCAGTCGGATTCTTAGCGAAAGATTGGCAGATTTCGGCGATTTTTACGGCACAATCAGGCAGACCTTTTTCGGTCTGGAACGGCGCGGTTGATTATAATCGCGATGCCGGCGGCGGCGCAGTCGGCGGTGGACTTTATGACCGTCCGAATGCTCCGTTAACAGCTATCAACACAAATTTCAGCCGACAGAATTTCTTAAACGGACTTTTCCCGGCTTCGGCTTTTCCTGCACCAACGCCCGGAACAGACGGGAATTTGGGCAGAAACACATTTCGTGGTCCGAGGTTTGTGACACTTGATGTTTCGCTTGGACGGCAATTTTCGTTTGGCGAAAAGAAAAAATTGATGCTCAAACTCGAGGCATTTAATGCGCTGAATAATGTTAATCTCTATCTGCCGAACGCAGATTTAAGCTTGGCGACCTTCGGCAAGTCAACGCAAGCCTTTGATCCGCGCACGATGCAGGTAAGTGCAAAGTTTATTTTTTAGATTTTAGATTTGAAGAAATAGGACGCGGATTCGGCGGATTTCCGCAGATTTTATAAGCAGATTTTATCAAATGATTTATCCGTGAGAATCCGCCGAATCCGCATTTATCCGCGTTCCATTAAGTTTATGAGAATTCTGACAATTTTATTTATCATCACGCTTTTCGCCTTGAATATTTTCGCGCAGGATTGGCGCAAAATGACGGAAGCCGAGCTGAAAAAAAGCGTTCCC
>JBDTZT010000255.1:0-6039 GCA_040005005.1 Actinomycetota bacterium | reverse complement strand
GTGCGCCCGGGCCGAATCGCGGGCGGATGGCCGCATACGTCCAGACGAGAAGAATCCCGACGATGAAGTCGAAGAACACATATCCGGCTATCTGTCCCCCGCTCATCGCGGCCATTTGATCCCCCAGGCCCGGCTTGAAAGCATTCGCGTCGGCGTTCATATTTTCATCACTGAACGGCGACATAATCTCCATTCCGTTTCCCGCTTTGTCCGCCGCACGAGGAAAACGCTGCTGATTTGTTTTCACCCAAGCCGGAGCGTAGCAGGACATACTGTTTTTCCACGATGCAAACCACAACGGCACAAGTTTGAGATTATTTTTCCGCGCCTCCCGAATCAAATCATCAACCAGCGAAAAATCGAATTTTCCTTCCTCCAGCTCGATTAGTTCCCAATAGACCGGCATTAAAACGGTATTGAGATTCATTTTGGCGAGCTTTTGCCAAGCAGGATTCATATATTCAAGACTCGAAGAGCTTGAATTGCCGAGCTCGCCGCCCCGAATTAAAAAAGGTTTACCGCTGACGATTAATTGCGTGGCTGTTGCCTGCTTTTGAAGATGTGGAATTGATGATTGCTGTTTTCCATAAATGTTAAATGAATTTCCGGTTAAAAAAATTAAGATTACAAATATTTGAACGATGACCTGCTTGTTCGGTTTTTGATTCATTTTTTAAAAAGGAGTGCAGTTCGACGCTGTCAAACCACACTCCCGTTAAAACTATCAGAAGGAAACCCGAACGGCAAAACGCAAGTTGCGTTCCCCGGTTCCGGTCGTTGAAGTAATATATCCGAAATTGGAATTATTTATATCGCCTTGCGGATTTGCAAAGTTTGCATGATTCAAGGCATTTAGCGCTTCGACACGAAATTGCAACTTAAACCTTTCAGTTATCGAAAACGTTCGGAATAATCCGAGGTCAACATTAAAGAAACCCGGTCCGCGGATAACATTCCGTCCGGCTGTGCCGAACCTTTGCGTTTGCCCGGAAGGAATATTGACGATGGCAAAGGCGTTCCGGTCAAAATACGGATTGCCGACGCCGATGCCGCCCGGGATGTTGACAGTCGATAAAACCTGGTCAGGATATTGTCCGCTTCCCGCCGCATTCAGGTTAAAGCCGTTGCCTTGAGTAATTCCGATTGGCGTGCCGCTCATGATACCGGCAATGCCGTTTAACTGAAATCCGCCTAAAATCCAACTCAAAGGACCTTTGGCTGCCCATTTTTGACCTTTGCCGAACGGCAAATCCAAAACTCCATAGATTTGAAGATTATGCGGCCGGTCATAACCTGCAAGTCCGCGATTTCGTTCTTTCAGCGGCAGATACTGGATTCGCGGTCCGCCGTCGTTGTCAGAGAAGTTGATCGCTTTTGACCATGTATAAGTCATTCCGAAAACAGAACTGCCGAACCGTTTTTGGAGAGTCGCCTGTAGCGAGTCGTAAGTTGTATCGCCATACGGAAGGATTTCATTAATGTCGGCGGCTAGTCCGAATCTTTGGAATAATGGTCGTCCGGCGGTTCCCGTGCCGGGCGCACCGGCATTGATGTTGATAAAACCCATCTGTCCAATCGCCCGCGTGCCGACATAGCCGACGCTCGCTTTGAATTTCCATGGAAGCTGCCGCTCAACGATAAAATTGAACGAATGAATGATATTCCGCATCGGTGTTTTCGGATAGGTCGTCGTTCCGGAGTTGGCGGGCAGCGCCAAAATACCGGCATTCAAATCCGGTGTAATCCCCGTGTTAACCAAGCCGATTCGAAGGGTTGTGACCGGAATAAATGCGTTAGTCACACCGTTAAAGGTTATCCCCGGCATCGCCCAGGCATTGACGACCGGGTAAGCATTCCGAAAATCGATAAACGGTCGCGGGTCTAGAGATTGTCCGTAACCGCCGCGCAAAACCGTTTTGTCGCCCCACCGATAAGCTACGCCGATACGGGGCAGAAATTTGCCGAAGCCGGATTTTGCGCCCGTGTTTCTCGGAATCCCGCTGAGTCCTCCGGTATAAATCAGCCCGGTATCCGGGTCGAAACGATTGATTCCGGTATTGTCTTTATCCGGGAAGGGATATAGTTCCCAACGGATGCCGTAGGTTAAAGTCAGATTGCGTGTGACTTGCCAGTGGTCGCGGGCGTAAAGGGCGTAAGATTGCATATAGACCGCGTTCGGATTACGTAATTGGTCAACTTTTCCCGCCGAACTCGGTAATCCGAGAAGAAATGATGCCCACGAATTGAAAGCATTCGCGGCGGTCCCATTCTGCCGAGCCGTCGAGTTTCCGTCAAATTGAAATGTTCCGCGAACGGTCTGAAATGTTCCGCCCTGCGGTTGAAAGTGGTTTATTTGTTGGTTTTGATAATCCAATCCAAAACGGAATGCATGAGAGCCTTTCAGCCACGAAAGATTTGTCGCAAAGGTATATTGATTATCTCTGAAAACAAAAGGATTTCCCGTGTTGGGATTACCTAAATTTGCCCATCCGTTGACCTGGAATGAGGCGATACCGCCTTGCAGTCGATTCGGTCCGTTCGTTCCCGGTATCATTTGAGTAGTCAAACTAAAGTTTCTATCAAGGTCGAATTCTGCTCCGAGATGCTGGCGCGTATAACCAAAAACCGCGTCCAACACCATATTTGACGAAAATGCATAGGTTCCGCCGATACTGGCGACATAAACTTTGCCCGGTGCCGTTCCGAGTTGTCCGCCGTTTAAGGCGTCGCCGCCGGCATCACCCAGTAAAGGCGGTTCGAAAATAAGCGTCGGAGAATAACTGAACCGACCGAAAAACTGCATCTTTTCGCTCGAATTGTAGTTGATTTTCGTATCAAAATTTGTGCGGTCAAAGGCTGCCACGCCATTTGCAACGTAATTGTTTGCAAACCCCGCAAGATTCGGCAGCGGCATCCGGTTGATAAGCTCAATCGCCGCGATGTCAATTCTGTTGTAAGGAATGATATTGTTCGGAAACGGAGTCCGCAAAGCCGGATTGGGATTCGATGCCGGGTCGTAAATGATTGCTCCCGTGCCGGTAAAATCAACCCCGGCGGCGGTCGGACGCAAAGACTGCGGAGCAATGGTGATGGTATTTAGCCGGGAAAGCTGCCGGCGCGTCGTTTTTTCCCAATCAACAAAGAAAAATAATTTATTCTTGCCGCTCCAGGCATACGGACCACCTTCGTTGAAAGCCGGTAGATAAATCGGACCGCCGACGGCAAAACCATCCTGAACTAAAATATCTTTCGGATTCTGCGGAGTTGTTTGAAAATAGTTGCGCGCCTTGCCAAATGTGCTGTTGGTATCATAGAGCCAACCCGCGCCATGATAATCATTTGTGCCGGATTTGATCTGGACGTTGATTGCGGCACCGCCGGCAAGTCCCTGCTCGGCATCAAAAGAGTTGGTGGCGATATTTACTTCCTGAATCGCTTCTGCCGTCGGAACATATGCCGTATTTGTCGGAAGCCATGGATAAATCACACCCGCCCCGTCAATTCGAGTATTATTCTGAAGCCGCGAAACACCGTTCACATTAAAAGAAATCGACCGTTGCGGACTTCCCGCCGCCGAATTTTGCTCGCCTGCCATAACTGAGCCCGGAACAATCTGCATTAAACTTTGATAATTTCGTCCCGTGCTTCCCGCCAGCGGTAAGTTATTTATCTGTCTGGAGGTCTGTGTAACACTGACATCGGCGCGGTCTGTCTGAAGTTGATCGCTCGAATCGGCAGTTACCGTGACAGTTTCCTTGACATCCCCCGGATCTAATTGCGTATCAAACCTAAAAGTCGCATTTGCAACTATTTGGACCTTTTCTTTAATGACAGTTTTGAATGCGTTTAGCGAAATTATTACGTTGTAAACACCCGGCTGTAGATCACTAAATAAATAACCGCCACGTTCATCAGTCGTATAATTTTTCTTTACCCCTGTGTTTATATTAGTTACCTCGACATTTGCACCGGCAACCGGTGAACCATTCGGATCGGTTATGTTACCCGTCAATGAGCCGTATAAAACCTGCGCGTTAGCGGCAACGGGGATAAAAATTGTCAATACCAAAGTAACTATCACGAAAATTACCAAATTGCTTATGAAATTTCTCCGGAAGTTATTGGTCACCCTCAATATTGATTCTTCTTTAAATTCATTTAATACAACTTTACTTGAAAAATTCCCGTTGTCCCTGGAAATTATCGATTCAAGTTCAAAATCCGCTTTCTTGAAAAATTTTGTCTTTAGTTCAGAAAAACAAAACATTATTTTATCCTCCTTTAGGTTATGCAGTTAGTTTTTGAATTACTTTTGAACAGACTTTTTTCGCATTGACAAAGCCTCTTGATAACTTTGTCCCCACAGGATTTCCTCAATAAAAACTTGAATTTTTGACGGTTTTAGCGCAAATTTTCTAATTTTTTTATTTAAGAATTGGGTTTTAGCGATAATTAGTTCAACTCCACAACAATATATCCGTCTTTTATTATTGTCAACATAAATTTTAAATGTATTTTAATATTTAGTAAAAAATAATTAATCAAGTTCTCATCAATGATGAGTGCTTTGAATGTTCATCACTGAGAGGTTATGATGAAGTCGCTATTTTTATTAGGTTAATACAGTATAATTAGAAAAATGCGAAAAATTAATTTATCCAACTTTCAAATCGCCACAAGTGAAACGGCGCGTGATATTAATCGTCGTATAATTCTTAATTTGATTCGCACGCGCCAGCCGATTTCCCGGGCTGATTTAGCTCGTTACACGGGACTTCAAAGAAGCACTGTTTCATTGATTATCGAGCAATTAATTTCCGAACAATGGATCACCGAAGGAGCTTTAGGACATCTTCCGCGTGGTCGGAAACCGCGTTTTTTACATTTGAATAACGAGCGTGCCGGAATCATCGGCGTCAACGTCCGTCCGCTGACCACGACCCTGGCTCTAACTAATTTGAATGCTCGATTCATTACGCAAGATTCCTTTCCGACTGATCCCGACCCACAAAAATTTTTGAAAACTCTTGCCGAACGGATCCAAAACCTGCTGAATTCGCATCCGCAGGTTTTTTGCGAAGGAATCGGTGTCGGAGTGCCGGGGCGGGTTGATCGTGAGACTCAAAAATTAGTTTTCGCTCCCAATCTAGGGTGGCGCGATGTTGATATCAAAGGCTATCTGGAAAAGGAAACCAAACTCTCCGTCGAGGTTGATAATGCCGCTAACTCGTGCGCTTTGTTTGAATTATGGTTTGGAAGACACTCTGAAGGAGTGCACGACTTGATTGCTCTCACAGTCTCTGAAGGAATTGGAACCGGAATCATTGCCAATGACCAATTAATCTGCGGAGTAAACGGAATGGCCGGCGAATTCGGACATGTTTCGATAAAAGTGGACGGACCTGTCTGTAGCTGCGGCAATTTCGGCTGTTGGGAGGTCTATGCTTCAAATATGGCCGCCGTCAATCATTATTCACAATTTACTGTTAAATCGGCAAACGGGCGCCATTCACTGATCTCTTCAACACCTGCATTTGAAGATATACTTAGACTTTGCGAATTAGGCGACGTTCGAGCCACCGAATCAATTGACCGAATGGCATACTATCTCGGCGTTGGAATTGCGATGTTGATTACGAGTTTTGCACCGAATATTATCGTTTGCGTTGGCGAAATCACAAGGGCATGGGAAAGAGTCGAACCAATTATTAAACAAATCGTGACAGAAAGAACACCGCTTGCCAGTTCAACTCAAATTATTCCAACAAATGAGTTAGCTTTCCCGCGTTTGCGCGGAGCAATAGCACTTGTTTTGCAGAAACATTTTGTTGCCCCTTCCGTCGCTTAATCCTTTAATACTGACTTTAAACAATGTCCTAAATTCCCGTTTTTTATTGAAAATATTTTTTTCAAGCAATTTGTTGCAGCCTCGAATTAATCGCGCTCATATTATAACTCCGGTCGCAGGTTGATATTTTCAATTGCGATTTTTACTCCGACATTTTGTGGTCTGAGCGGCTTCCGAAAAGATATTCCTTG
>JBDTZT010000254.1:0-6043 GCA_040005005.1 Actinomycetota bacterium | reverse complement strand
TTATGCTTATGGCGATAAAACTAACTTTGGAACTAACATTTGCCAAAGAACTTCCGGCTCGGAGACGGACGCGAAATATTTGAACAAAATAAAAAAACCTAAGCTTTTTCCAAAATAACCTGCGCGACGGCGTGATCGGTTGTGTGCGAGATCGAAAGATGAATTTTGTTGGCCCCCAGATTTTCCAGCAAATTTCGCGCTTCGCCTTTGATTTCCAAACCCGGAACGCCTTGCGCGTCGTTCAAGATTTCCATATCCTGCCACGTAATGCGCCCGCGCCAACCTGTTTTTAAGGCTTTCAGAAACGCTTCTTTGGCGGCAAAACGCGCCGCATAGCTCTGCGCCGAAGCCGCGCCTTTTGCTTCGCAATACGTGCGCTCTTTTTCCGTAAAAACGCGGCTTGCAAAACGCGGCGTTCTAGCCAGAGTTTCGCTGATACGATAAACTTCTACAATGTCTATACCGATGGAAACAATCATTAGTCCCAAGTCCCAAGTCCTAAGTTCCAAGTCCGAAGAACAAATTTTAGCAGAAAACGGCTTTTATTGGCGCGAAAATGGCGGCGTTAAAGTTTTGGTCAATCGCGCTTTGGAAGAAAATGATTTTACAAACGGTTTTTCGACGCGCACGGGCGGAGTTTCTGATTTTCCTGAAAACTCTCTTAATCTCGCCGGCTACGACGAAGATTCGGCAGAAAACATTGCCGAAAACCGTCGCCGATTTTTGAACGTTTTCGGCGGCAATTTCGCGCTTGCTTCCGTTTGGCAGATTCACAGCGCGGACGTGCGCCGCGTCAGAGATTTAACGGACGCGAAAGACGACGATCACAAAATGGATGCACTTGTTTCCGATGTCAAAAATGTTTTATTGGGCGTAAAAACCGCCGATTGTGTTCCCGTTTTGCTTGGCGACCCGAAAACCGGCGCGTTTTCCGCGATTCACGCCGGCTGGCGCGGAACCGTGCAATCAATTGCCCTCAAAGCAATCGAAAAAATGCGCGAATTTTACGGCACGAATCCGCCGGATTTAATCGCCGCGATCGGTCCGGCGGCAACGCGGAAAAATTACGAAATCGGGCAAGATGTAATTGACGAATTCCGCGAAAATTTCCCGAATTCGGAACATCTTTTCACGCCGACCAGAGAAAATCACGCGCTGATTGATTTACACACCGCCAATCAAGAACAACTCCTGAGCGTCGGAGTTTTGCCCGAAAATATCTATGTCGCGCCGCTCTGCACGATGGAACGCACCGATTTGTTTTTTTCCTATCGGCGCGAGAAAAAAATTTACGGCAAAACAGGTCGTTTGCTGTCGGTTATCGGAAAAAGCCGTTAAGACGCAGATTTGGCGGATTCTCACATATTTGATTTGTAAAAACTATTCTCGGAAAATCCGCGTCCTATTTTTTATTTAATTTTCGCCGTAAAAGTGATTTCCTTCGTTTTCGGTGGATAGCAAACTTCGTTACTGCAAGCCTGATAGCGAACAACGGCGCGGACTTTGATGACATTATCTTTAAAATTCGCCGGAACTGTCAGCTTGAATGAAAACGAAACCGTTCCTTCATAAACATTAAGCGTGTCTTCGGAAAACTGGAATTTGCGATTTTTGCCGCGTGGAAAAGTGATTCCGCTTATTTTTACGCCGGTCGTGCTGACTTTAACGGTCGTCGGAATCGCGTATTGGCTGTTCGGACGGTTGGAATTAACGTGCAAACCGCCCGGAATACTAATAACGATCGTGCCTTTCGTCGAACCGCCGCGAGTGATCGCGCCAATTGAACCCGTGACCGTTTGCGCATTTGCCGCGCCTTCCGCAAAAAACAACAAACCGAGAGATAAAATTGTGCCGAATAATATTTTTTTCATAATTTTCTAAAATTTGATGATGAATTTTTGCCAACCCAAGATGATTTTATTTTACGCGGAAACTTTCGATTAGTTTATTGACTCGTTCCTCGTAAACTTTCTGCGACTCGCCCAAAACCGTTACTTGGAGATCGTAAACTTTTTGCTCATCTTCGATAATTTTATGATAAATTTCGGTTCCGACGCTTTTTTCCGCCTTTTCACCTTTGAGCAAAAATATTCCTCTCCCGATTTTCTCTTCCGCCAAGACTTTATCAACCGACTGTTTGGCATCCTTGCAAACTTCCGCAAACCTTTTGCCGGTAAGAACATTTAAAGTTATCAAAGCCTGCCGCAGTTTTTCCGCATCTTCTTCGCCGTAATCTTTTGAATACGCAACAAAAGCAAATTGGGATTCATCGCGGATCGGATTTAGAAAGCCTTCGGGTTTGACGAGAAAAAAATCTTCCGTTTCAACGGTTTCTTCTTCAAAAGCCTGTGCCGCGCGGCGTTTAATTTTAGTCGAAGTATAGACCATCAGCGCGACAATAATACTGCCAACAATAAGAATTTCCATAAATTTGAGAGTGAAAAAGTAAAAAAGATGAAAAGTGATAAAGCTTTATTTTTTCTAACTATTCAACTGTTTTACTTTTCATCTTGCAATCTGCACTAAATTCGACTTGGATTTAGCCGCCAGCTGTCCGCAAGCCGCGTAAATATCGCGTCCGCGCGGAGTTCGCAAATAAGCCGAAACGCCTTTTGATTCCAAAATTTCTTTAAATCTCTGAATTTGTTCGCGGCTCGGCGGTTGATACGCAAGCGGTTCGGCGGCATTATGCGCAATCAGATTGATTTTCACTCGTTCCAAGCCGTATTTATTCAAAAGATTCGCTAATTTTCGGGCGTCTTCTTCGCTGTCATTCACCTGTCCGAGCAAAACATATTCAAACGTAAATCTTTCACCGCGCCGCAAAGACCTTTCAAATTCCTGCGCCGCTGTCAACAGTTCTTCGATATTCCAACGCTTATTTATCGGCATCAATTTGTCGCGCAGTTCATTAGTCGGCGCGGAAAGCGAAATCGCCAGATGCGGACGTTTCTCTAATTTCGCAAGCTCGTAAATCTTCGGCACGATTCCGGCAGTCGAAACCGTCACGCGATTCGGCACTATAAATAACCCGTTTGCGTCCGACATTATTCCCAACGCCTTAATTAAATTTTCAAAATTCAAAAACGGTTCGCCCGCTCCCATTCCGACTAGATTCGTGCCGTGCGGCGTTTCCGCACCAACGCCGTAAACGTCGTTCAGAACAATAATTATCTGCTCGACAATCTCGCCGGCCGTCAAATTTCGCAATAATCCAAGCTTTGCCGTCAAACAAAAATCGCATTTCAGCGGACAACCCGACTGCGACGAAAAACAAATCGTGTCGCGGTTTCCGGTTGGAATAAAAACGGTTTCAACCGGAAAATTGTCGTGCGTTTTCATCAAAAAACGGCGCGTTCCGTCCACGGAAACGTAGCGTGATTCAATTGTCAAACGGGAAGCCGTCGCCGTCGCGTTCAACTTTTCACGAAAGTGTTTGGGCAAATCGGTCATTTCGTCAAAAGACAAAATCCGCCGTTTGTGCAAGCCCTTGAAAATCTGTTTCGCACGGTATTTCGGCTCACCGATTGATCCGACAAATTCGGTCAATTCATCTATTGAAAAGCCGCTCAGATGAAGTTTTTCGCTCATTACCGTTTTATTTTAACGCAAATTGCGCCGACAAACGAATTTCAAAAAGTTATGCTAAAATCATCCCGAATCTTTTTCAGGAAATTCTATGAAAAATAAAACGCTGGCCGGTGCGATAATTGCTCTTATCATCATTCTTTCGGTTATCTTTTTTTGCTTCTGGCTCGGCAAAAAAGGTTGGGATTATTTTCGCGGCAGCAACGAACCGACCGTCACACAACCTAACAATCAACCGCAAAATCCGTCAACAAATCCGACATCGCCCGAACAAGCGCAAGCCGTTTATCTGGCACTCGGAAATCCTTCAAACGCAGCCGTCTCAGACCCGAATAATTATTTGCTGACCAATAATTTTATGGTGATTTGCTATAACCGTGAGCGGGCGATTCCGAATTGGGTCGCGTGGCGCGTTTCCAAAGCCGATTTGGGAAGTCTCGACCGCGAAGATGCATTTCGTCCCGACGACCGTTTGCCGAAAGGCTGGACACGCGTGACGCCGACCGATTACACGGGCAGCGGTTATGATCGCGGACACGTTTGCCCGAATGCTGACCGCTACGGCAGCCGGGAAGCGGCGGATTCAACATTCGTAATGACGAATATGACTCCGCAAACAGCAGATTTGAACCGCGGACCGTGGCAAAAATTGGAAGCTTATCTGCGAACTTTGGTGACCCGCGGAAGCGACGTTTATATCTACGCCGGAGTTTACGGCGAGAAAGGAAAACTGAAGAAAAAGGTGACGATTCCGACCAACGATTGGAAAATTGCGGTGGTCGTTCCCGCCGGAACACCCGTTTCTGCCGTCAATGAAAAAACGCGCGTGATTGCGGTTGATATGCCGAATGTCAAAGGAATTATGAACGCCGATTGGCAGGTTTACCGCACCACCGTTCGCCAAATCGAACAAAATACGGGTTATAATCTGCTTTCAAATCTGCCGCCAAATGTGCAGGACGCGCTTGAAACAAAAACCGACAATATCAACAATTGAAACCTGTTAAATTTTAATGCGTAAACTTGCCTGTTATGAAAAAAAATCTTTTGTTGTCGTTCTTTATCGTTCTGTTTTTTTCACTTAATTTGGTGGCGCAAACACCCGAAGTGAAAGAAGCAAACCCGGCTGATGTCGCGTCGCTCGACGCGATTATGAAAGCCGTTTACGACGTAATTTCGGGCAACGCCGGACAAAAACGTGATTGGGACCGATTTCGCTCTCTTTTTTACAAAGATGCACGATTGATTCCGTCCGGCAAAAATCCAACTACAGGCGTTATCGGCGCACGTTCTCTATTGGTCGAAGATTATGTCACCAGAGCTTCGGCAAATATGGAAAAAGAAGGTTTCTTTGAACGCGAAAAAGCGCGGCGCGTCGAGATTTACGGCAATATCGCCCACGTTTTTTCGACCTATGAATCTTTTCACAGTCTGTCCGACAAAATGCCTTTTCAGCGCGGCATCAACAGTTTTCAACTGTTCAACGACGGCAAGCGCTGGTGGGTTGTGACGATTTTCTGGCAAGGCGAAACGCCCGAAAGTCCGATTCCGAAAAAATATCTTAAAAGTAAAAAATAATCAACAAAATCAGTCTGGCGAGCGGTAAAGAGTCCGTTTAACTTTGAGAATTTTTGATTGATGAACGATGTTCGCTACCGCTCACTATACCGATTGGGACTTGACACAGCAACTTAACACTGTTATTTTATTTCCGGTGGCAAGTAGAAACCGACAAGAAAGCGACAAAGAAAATCTGCGGCAGGAAATAATGGATGCGGCGCGTGAGATGTTTGTCGCGGAAGGCTACGCCAATGTTTCAATGCGTAAAATCGCCGACAAAATCGGCTATTCGGCGACCACGATCTATCTTTATTTCAAAGATCGAAACGATCTTTTACATCAAATCTGCGAGCAAACTTTTGCCCGGCTGGCACGAAATATCAAAGCGATTCAGCAGCTTTCCGACAATCCGATGGAAAAACTCAGAAGCGGTTTGCGAGAATATATTTATTTCGGTTTAAAGCATCCGAGCCAGTATGAAATCGTTTTTATCACGCCATTGCCGAAAGCCGTCGAAAAAGAATTCGAAGAAACAAACGGTAAAATTGCTTTTGACACGATGCGCACCGTCGTTGCCGAATGTATTTCTGCGAACCTTTTGAAAAATACCGACGTAGAACTCATCAGCCAGACGCTTTGGGCGGGAATTCACGGCGTCACGTCGCTTTTGATTAAACACGGCGGATTTCCGTTTGTCGAGCGCGAAACTTTAATTGACAGTATGATTGATACTTTAATCGGCGGCATAAAAGCCTAAAAAATTTTAACTTTTAACTTAACAGTGTTATTTACGGAGAAAAAAGAATATGAAAGCTGAACAAATATTTTCGATTGCAAATCTGATCGCGATGCTTGGATGGATACTTATCGCGGTCGCGCCGCGTTGGGTTGTCAC
>JBDTZT010000253.1:0-6095 GCA_040005005.1 Actinomycetota bacterium | reverse complement strand
GATCGATTCGGATAAGTTTGTCGCAGAACTCGCGCGAAGAAATATCAAGATCATTGAAACGGGAACTTTTTAACAAGGTTTGCAGTCTAAAAGATTATGAAAAAGACCTTGGTGATTTTGATTTTAATAATTTCGTGTTTCGGCTTTAACTGTTGAATTGATGAAACAATTTCAAATCAGCAAGTTAAAAACTCAAATGAAGTAGAGTTTTGCACTGTTTTGGCAAACCCGGAAAGCTATAAATCGAAAGTTTTGCAAATAAAGGCGATAATTCGCGGCTATCACGGCTATGTTCTTTATAATGAAAATTGTTGCGCGGTTGAAAAAGTCGTTAATGCTCAAGGAATTGATTACGAAATGCGGCGCAAAATGGCGGAAAAAATTAACGAAATTTACGCCGGAAATGCCAAAAGTGATTTTAGCGGCGAACTAACGGTTTTGGGGAAATTAGAAGACAACGATATAAAACCGATTTATCCAAGCGATATAATGACCAAATATAAATTCACCATTCAGGAAATTAAAGATTATCAGCCAAATCATTCCTTTATTCAGAATTCGTGTCTCTCACAACTTACGGCGCCGTTGAAATAAAAGTAAAATGATTTGATATGAAATGGTTTTTACGTATTTTCCTTTCGCTCCTCGCCATTGGTTTGATCGGCTTGCTTTCGATCGCCGTTATCAATAAATACGTTTACTCAAACAATTCCGAAAAAATAAAAACCTCGATCACGGAAGTTCCGGAGGAAGAACCGAAACGCGTGGCGATTATTTTCGGGGCGCGGGTTTGGGCGGACGGAAGTCCTTCAAATTCGCTTTATGACCGCGTTTTAACGGGCGTTGAACTTTACCGCGCCGGACGCGTCAAAAAACTTCTGATGAGCGGCGACAATCCGAATGCCGATTACGACGAACCAACGGCGATGAAGAAAACTGCCGTTGAACTCGGCGTTCCCGAAGAAGATATTGTTTTGGATTTTGCCGGGCGGCGAACTTACGATACGTGTTACCGCGCCAAAGAAATTTTTGAAGTCCAGAAAGCGATTCTCGTCACGCAGGATTATCATCTGCCGCGGGCACTTTATTTATGTAATAGTTTGGGTGTTGAAAGCATCGGCATCACGGCAAACCGCCGAAAATACGACGGCGAAAATTATTATCATTTTCGCGAATTTTTCTCGACGGCCAGCGCGTGGTTTGAGATAAATTTTCTGCCGTTTGAGCCAATCAGCGGCAAAAAAGAACCAATTCAGCAATAATTTATGGATTTCTCAAAAAAGATGTCTTACCGCGAAATGGCGCCTTCGACAGATGTTTCGCATCTTGTTTTTTCTTTTTGGGAATTTTCGACGGCAACCGAAGATTTCGGCTCGATCCAACATGAAATTTTCCCCGATGGTTGTATTTCAGTGTTTTATCATCGCAATGATAATTTTAATCTCAAACAGATTGCCTTCAACGGTTTGAATCTCGAATCGGTCACTACGCCGATTTTTCCGAACGATATTTTCTGGGGAATGAGAATTTCGCCGGCCGCTTGCGCGAATATTTTACGCGACAATTTGGCAAATTTTAAATTAGTAGAAATAGTGGAAGCCGGAAGATTTCCGCATTTAACCGATGGACTTTTGGAAAAGTTGAATGATTGCGAAAATTTAGACGAAGCCGTCATCGTTTATGAAAAACATTTGAAAGAACTAAATTTCAACCAAAACTTTTATGATGAAAAAGTTGCGCAAGCCGTAAAAATCATCGAACAAACAAGCGGCGAAATCAAAGTTGCAGAACTTGCTGAAGAGTTAAATTTGAGCGTTCGCCAACTGGAAAGACGTTTCAAAACCTGTTCGGGTTTATCGCCGAAACAGTTTGCGAGGACGCGACGGATTCGTGCCACGGCGGTTGATTTAGTCAAAAATAACGATATGAATTGGGCAAACCGCGCCGCTGAAATGGGTTTTGCCGACCAATCACATCTGACGCATGAATTTGTTTCCGTGACCAAACGCTCGCCGAATTCCTTTGCCGAAAAAGTCAGCCAAATTAAACACGGAAATCTTGTCAAATAATTTTTGCGAATGTCGCAAATATACAAGACGCAAGAGAAAAGTTTCATTCATAATCCATTAAAGATATTTTTAAGGAGCTATTTTTGATGAAGAAAATTTTAATTATTTCAGTTTTTGTTTTTTCGAGTATTTTAACAGTTTCGGCGCAGAGTGAAAATACCGCTGAACTTCAGCGCACAGAAGTAAAAAAGCTCGTAAGTATGGTCGGGCAATGGAAAGGCTCGGGCTGGATTCAGCAGGGCGCAAAACGCGAAACTTTTACGGGAACGGAAAACATTCAGCACAAATTGGACGGCTTGGCGGTACTTTTTGAAGGAAAATTTGCAAACCCGGAAGGCAAAGTTATTCACGAAACTTTAGCAGTTTTGTCGTTTGATGCAAAAGTGAAAACCTATCGTTTTCGCACTTATTTGGCAAGCGGAATGAGCGGTGAATACGATTTCAAATTACTTACGGACAGCTACGAATGGGGTTTTCAAATTCCGGCTGGGACTATCCGCTACACTATTAAAACAGCAAATGACGTTTGGTTTGAAATCGGCGAATTTTCAAAAGACGGAAAAACATGGATGAAATTTTTTGAGATGAAACTTGACCGGGTGAAATAGGAAAAGGCTTCTCAATTCGAGAAGCCTTAGGTTTATAAAAACGAATTAATTTTAGTTTTACCACATTCCGACAAGACGCGGATTGGCTTTTTTCTGTAAAAGTTTACGAAGTTTCAAACGCGCTTTGTGTAATTGCGATTTTGAAGTTCCGACCGAACAGCCGAGAATTCTAGCGACTTCTTCGTGTTCGTAGCCTTCAACATCGTGCAACACGAAGACATTTTTGTAGCCTTGCGGCAGTTGTTCAATAGCGTTTTCCAGCGCGATTTTGTCCACAATCGGCATTTTGCGCGGATTTGCCGTGCCGATAACGACTTGCACCGGCGTTTCGCCTTCTTCAGTTGTCTTTTCAAACTTTACGGTTCGTTTGCGGAAGTGCATCAAAACCTGATTGACTGTCATCCGGTGAAGCCAAGTCGTGAATGCCGAGTCGCCGCGAAAACTACCGATTTTGCGATAAAGTTGAATGAAAACGTCCTGCGTTAAATCTTCCGCTTCCGAAGCATTTTGCAGCATTCGCAAACAGATTGAATAAACTCTGCGATGATGGCGTTGATATAATTCCTCGAAAGAAAACATATCACCTTTAGCGGCAGATTGTGCCAGAGCAAAATCGCTCACTTTGCCAACTTTTTCAATTTTTTCAGTTTCGACTGTCTCAGTAGTTGCGACATCAGCCGTCACCAAACCTTGCCAAACCGGTAAATTTAATGTTTCAGTTGTTGTCATTTTCCTATTCCCCCTTGCTATAACTAATCAATTAGTGTGCCATAGCTGATTTACGTATCAGATTGTTACAAATAACACGCACAAATTGCCTGTTTGTTGCATTTTTTTAGGCATATTCTTATATTCGACAAGCATCAAACTTTAGTTTCGCCATTAATGCGTGTAGTAATTGATACACATAACACACGCTTTGGTATAATTTTTTTCGGTAACAAAGAGCAAAACTATTGCTCCGAATTTTTCAAAAATGCTAATATCATTATTCCAAAAAAGGTTCGATAAATTCCCATGCGGAGAAGTAAATTTAATGCGAAAATCAAGGTTTGCAAAAGTTTTAGGTATAGTTTGTGTGCTATTTTTGACAACTTGCGGCGGTTTTGCACAATTTAAGAGTCAGGAAGTTTCCGAAGAAGACGGCGTTCCGGTTTTGATAAAACATCTGCCTGATTGGGAGAATGCACGAAACCGTGCAACCTATTTGAACAACGGCAACGATTTGCGTAAGGCTCTGGGCGAACGCATGGTTTTTGACCTGATTGATTTCGCCGGCGGAACGGAAGCCGTCGCTGCTCCTTACGAGGCGGGAAAAATTTTGATTGTCGAATATACAAACCCGCAAACATCGGTTGAATCAGATGCGCAATTTACGCAGAGAATTGCCAAAAACCCGCAAACTCCGCCGATTTATTACCGGCGCATCGGAAATTACGCCGCGTTTGTTTTTGACGCAACCGATGAAGTGGCGGCAAATGCTTTGCTCGATCAGGTCAAATACGAAAAATCGGTGCAGTGGCTTGGCGAAGACCCAAATTACCAGAAAAAATACGAACGCTTTACCGCTACCCGTGCGGCAGACATTTTTCTTTCAACGACGCTCTGGATTGTTGGCGGGCTCAGCATTGCGCTTTTCACGGGCATTGTCGTCGGTTTGCTGTTTTTCCGATCACGCGACCGCCGACGAACGACAAGGGCGGCGTTTTCCGATGCGGGCGGAATGATTCGGCTCAATTTGGACGGACTGACCGCGCAAGCCTCGGATAGATTTTTAAACGAATAAATTTTTACCGCGAACAGATACCAAAAGACACGAAATGAGACTTGTTTCGGGTCTTTTTATTTTGATTTGGCGTGACCTTAAAATTTTTATTGCCAAAATCGAGAATTTAGATTATAAAAGTCTTGTAGTTAAATTAGTTTAAGCATCCTTTCTTCACTGAGTTGAACTGAAAGCAATAATGAAAATTTAGTTTTCGTATGAATTTATCAGAAGTAATCGTAGAATTACGCGAGTTGAATGAACCTGTTCCGAAGCCGTTTCGCCTGCCGACCGAAGTGGAAGTCAGCGCGGCGGAAAAACGTCTGAACGTCCGATTTCACGAAGATTACAGACAGTTTCTGCTCGCCGCGAGCGATGTCGTCGTCGGCACGCTCGAACCGGCAATGGTTGCTGCCGATTGCGGTTACCTGAATCTATGCGAGATTGCCGAATATGCTTGGGACGAGATGGAATTGCCGCTCACGCTGTTGCCAATTTGCGAGGACAACGGCGATTATTATTGTCTCAACAAAAAAGGCGAGATCGAATTCTGGTCGCAGGACGGCACGACGAAGGACAAATGGCAGGATTTAGCGACGTGGATCAAAGAAATCTGGATTGACGGCGAATGATATGAAATTCAGAAATCTCATAATAACTTTTACTTTTTTATTTTTGATCGTTTCTTCGTTACCAGCGCAGATTAAATTGCGTCCGAGTAATAATTATTGGGACAAAAGCTCCAAAAACATTCCGATTCAATTTTCGCAGTTGTCCCGCAATCGAAAGCTGGCAGTAGTTGGCGACACCTTGTATATGCTTAATGCCCGAAACCAAACTATTTGGACTTGGACAACAGGAGGCGCACCGCTTACAGATTTTCCGATTATTGATTCACACGGCATTATTTACGCTATTGGTTTTGACATTACTTGGGTTGCGCTTAATTCAAAAAACGGCGAAAAACTATGGCAAGGAACTGCCAACGGCAAAGCCGTATATTCGCAGATTGAACTTTATAAAAAAGATATGTATTTGGTCATAACGAATATGACCAGCTATCGTGAAAACGATTCAGTTTTCGGCATTACTACTAAAGATAACATATCTTTGTGTAAGGGCAACAGCATACTTTGGACGACGGAAATTCCAGCAAATGCAGAGATTAAAGTTAAAAATGGCAAAGTCTTTACGTTTTATAAGCAAAAGAAACAGATTGTGATTAAAAGAATTAAAATCCCTCGTCATTTGGAGAAACCCATTGGAAAAGTAGATGAGAGATCAGATTACAACTAAGGAACTTAATTTCTGAAAGAAAAATGTCCGGCAAATTTTACCGGACATTTTTTTGTCAACTTATTTACCCGCGCTTTGGGCTTTTTGGTTGAATTCAAACTTGACGCCAGTTAATTGTTCCGAGACTTCCCAGAGTCTTTTGGTAATTGCTTCGTCTTTGGATAATTGATTGCTCGAAACTTGGATGGGAAATCCGCGCATTTCCATAAAGCCGTTGGGACCGAAATATTCCGCGCCTTTTAAGGTTTCTTCGGTTGCTGCCCGCAGTGTCGGCAATGCGCCCATCGAGATGTCCTGGGCAAAAATACCGTTCAAGAATTCGACGACGCCCGTGTGCCGCTGGAGTTCGGTCGCTGT
>JBDTZT010000252.1:0-6104 GCA_040005005.1 Actinomycetota bacterium | reverse complement strand
ACGATTGAACGGACAAAACTCCGGCGCGCTTTAACTCCGCAGGCGTTTCATTTTGAAATTCTACGAAATGCGTTCTTTGGCGCAAATTTGAGCGAAACCGCAACGGACGAATGTTTTCTCGTCGAAAAACTCGGCTATAAAATCGCCATCGTCGAAGGCAGCGCAAAAAACATTAAAATCACGACGCGCGAAGATTTCGCCATCGCGGAAAATTTATTAAAGGAAACCGCAAATGTTTAGAATCGGCCACGGCAGCGACATTCATCGGCTTGAAACGGGCAAACCGTTGATTTTGGGCGGCGTTTTGATTGAATCCGAAAAAGGTGCGGTCGGGCATTCCGACGCCGATTGTTTGACGCATGCCGTCACGGACGCACTTCTTGGCGCGTTGGCACTCGGCGACCTCGGTTCGCATTTTTCTGATAAAGATGAGCGTTGGCGCGGCGCAGAGAGTTTTGTTTTTCTGCGTTTCGCGGTTGGTTTGATGAAGGAAAAAGGTTTCTCAGTCGTTAATGTTGATTCGACAATCAGTCTCGAAACACCGAAACTGCGCCTGTTTATTGACGAAATGCGCAAAAATTTCGCAAACGCGCTTGAGATTGAAACAAATTGCGTTTCCGTTAAAGCCAAAACGGGTGAAAAGGTTGATGCGGTTGGAAAGAGCGAGGCAATCAAAGCAGAAGCGGTAGTTTTACTGCAAAAAATTAGCGAATAATTTTACTTCGGAATAGTTGATGGGTAATAGATGATAGCTGACAAATTCAGCGGGTGTTTTATCATCAACTATTAGCTTTCATCTATTCCGGATTTAGCTTACAAGCGAATAAATTGTGAAACAATAGCGAAATTAAAAATAAAAAAAGCCCGACGCTGGCAATCGGGCTTTTTTTATAATTCACGACTTGAATTTTATTCTACATCTGCGCCGTAATTTCTACCGATGCGGAGAACTTCATTAAAGGTACGGTTAATTTCTGAATTAAAGCGTTGCTCGGCTAATCCAAAATCGTCACCACTTAAATTTTTTCTCGCCGATGAATTTTTCATTTGATTAAGAAAATCACTATAATCGCGCCACGCTTTCATATGTTCGCGCCACGCATTTTGAAAGTCCTGCGGAAATTGGCTGACATCCATACTTGACGAAGAATTGTAATATTCCAGTGTCGCATCAGCATTTGCTGATATGTAAGATTGGCTGTCTAAATTTTGTAAACCAGTAATTTTACTGCTATGGATTTCACCATTTATATTGTCTTGTCGAATAAAAGATTCAATCGCTCTTGCTTTACATCCGGTATATTGTGGTTTGTCAACATAAACATACTGAACAGCAGGGGCGGGGAAAATAATTCGGATCAGACCGGCGGAGAAAATGAATGTCGCGATGAATGCGACGGTGGCGGTGATATTTCTTGTATTGCTCATAAATTCTAAAAACCTCTCAATAACCTCTTTTTTATTATGGCTTAATTTTTTTAAAAAGGAAACATTTTTTTGACGAAATTTTGAAAGAAGTTTGCTAAAGTTTTATTTGATGAATCCACAAGACTTAATCCGCAAAAAACGCGACGGGGCGAGATTTTCGGTTGGGGAAATCAACGCTTTTATCACTGGCGTGTGCGACGGAAGTTGGGCTGATTACCAGATAACCGCGCTCGTGATGGCGATGTTTATCCACGGTTTGAATCAAGCGGAGCAAAACTCACTGGTCAAAGCGATGCTCGAATCGGGCGACCGTTTGGATTTTTCCGACATTGACGCGCCCGTTGCCGACAAACATTCGACGGGCGGCGTAGGCGATAAAACTTCCTTGATAATCGCCCCGCTGGCGGCGGCGTGTGGTGTTGCCGTACCGATGATTTCCGGTCGCGGTCTGGGACATACGGGTGGAACACTCGACAAACTCGAATCCATCGAAGGCTATAATGTGCGCCTGACCAAATCGCAAATCAAACAAACCATCAAAAAATGCGGCTTCGCGCTTGCCGGACAAACAAAAAAAATTGTTCCCGCCGACCACAAACTTTACGCGCTGCGCGATGCGGCTTCGATGGTCGAATCGGTCCCGCTGATTGTCGCCTCGATTATGTCGAAAAAACTCGCCGAAGGTTTGGACGCGCTTGTTTTGGATGTGAAAACCGGAAGCGGCGCGTTTATGAAAAATAAGTGGGACGCGCAGGAACTCGCGCGCAGCTTGGTCAAAACGGGCAAAGATTTTAATGTGAAAACCGAAGCATTGATTACCGATATGAATCAGCCGCTCGGCAAATATGTCGGCAACGCGCTCGAAGTTTATGAATGTCTGCGGATTATGCACGGTGAAATTGATGAAGCGATGCAGCCGACGCTCAATTTAACCATCGAACTGACGGCGCGAATATTGGTTTTGACGGGAATTGCCAAAACGGTGGAAGAAGCCGGTGCGATTTGTCTCGACAAAATCCGGAACGGTGCGGCACTCGAAAGATTTAAACAGAACATCGAACTGCAAAAGGGAAATCCGCGAATCTGCGACAAGCCCGAAATGCTTTTGGAGAAAAATATTCTGCAAATTCCTGTGAAAGCGATTAAAAGCGGTTTTGTCGCCGAAATTGACGCTAAAGCCGTCGGCGAAGCCGTTTGCGCGCTCGGCGGCGGACGTGTGCAGGTCAAAGACACGATTGATCACGCAGTCGGTTTCGCGTGTGAGAAAAAAATCGGCGACGAGATAAAAAAAGGCGAAAGTTTCGGGACGATTTTCTGCCGAAACGAAAATCAAGTGCATCTTATTAGCGGGAAATTACAAAATGCATATAAAATAGGCGTTGAAAAACCGCCAATGTCAGAGTTAGTAAAAGAAATTATTTCTTAAATGTACGATTCACTTATACAAAATTTTGACAACCTATCATTTGAACACTGGCTTGATTTTATATTTGATGAAAAATGGTCGAGTTCTAAGTATGAAGATTTTATAGATCTATCGGACTTAGAAGCGGACATAGAAATTTTTGTGAGAAATTGCATCAAACTTTTTGAAAATCCGGGTTTTGTATCGGATAAATATAGCGCAAAGCAATTGGAAGGCGGCTTGTTTTACTTCATTTTAAGTCCGAAAGTAGAACTGAATTGGTGGATTTGGGATAAAAATAACTCGCCGGATTTACGCCGCAAATTTATATTTTCGAGTGTCAATATGTTTGAGCATGTCTTTGCTACAAACCCACTTGAACATTCTTGTTTTATGTGGTGGGATTGTTTGCGCGATTTCAGCGAAGAAAAAGATTTGAAAGTAGTCGATTGGATGTTTGAGACACTTTCCAAAATTCTCGAAATTGATTCATTTGTTTGTCAAATGAGTGCGTTGCACGGATTGGGACACATCGGACACAGTGGAAAAAAAGATTTAATTGAAAACTTCTTACTAAAGCATTCGGATTTTGCGGATAAAGATTACGCATTATCCGCAATTGATGGAAATATTTTATAAGAATAAAATTATATGAAACCGAAAATTATTTTATTACTCCTTGCTGTTGTATTTTCACTTTTATTTTCTTCGTGCGGTTCGCGCACCGAAGCGAAAAAGCAGTGTCAGATCAAGGTCGGCATCGTTTTCGACATCGGCGGCAAAAACGACCGCTCGTTTAACGCGGCGGCGTGGGACGGCGTGCGCCGTGCCGAAAGGGATTTGCCGATTTGTCTATATGATGTCGAACCGGGCAACCCGACTTCGATCGAACCGGCGATGCGGGCGTTTGCCGAAAAGAATTTCGATTTGATTATCGGTGTCGGTTTTGCCCAGGGACCGATTATGCAAAAGGTCGCGGACGATTACCCGAACATCAAATTTGCCATCATTGACGGCGTGATTATGGAAGCCGACGGCAAAACGCCGAAGAAAAATGTCGCATCCTTAGTTTTCCGCGAACACGAAGGGTCGTACCTGGTCGGAATGATTGCCGCGTCGAAATCGAAATCCGGCGTTTTGGGTTTCCTCGGCGGAATGGATATTCCGCTGATTCACAGATTTGAAACCGGCTACGAAGAAGGCGCGCGGAGCATTAATCCGAATATCAAAATAATTTCAAATTACGTCGGCATCACCGACAGTGCGTGGAACAATCCGGGCAAAGGCAAGGAAATTGCGCTGGCGCAGATCGAAAAAAACGCGGACGTGATTTTTACGGCGGCGGGCAATTCCGGGCTCGGCGCGTTTGATGCGGTCGAGCAATACGGGAAAAACGACCAGGATGAAGCGAAAAAATTCGTAATCGGCGTTGATTCAAACCAAAATATGGTCAAGCCCGGATTTGTTTTAACTTCGATGGTAAAACGCGTTGACAACGCCGTTTACGATGTCGTCAAAGAAGTCCTGAGCGGAAAATTCGAGGGCGGTTTTCACGTTTTCGGGCTTGATAAAGACGGTGTCGCTTTCTCGATGGACGACAACAACAAAGGCTTGATTCCCGACGAGGTTTTGAAAAAAGTTGACGATGCCAAACAGAAAATCATCAATGGCGAGATCAAAGTGACGGACGCGATGGCGAAATAGTCAGCAAAAGCTAAAAATATGAAAGAAAATCAATCGCTATATGCAATTTTCCAAATAGGACTGGGAATTATTTGTGTTTTGATTGGTATTAGCGGTTTTATACTTTCAGAGAATTTTAGTCTGTCACTGGAAGCCTTATTTTTAGGAATCGGCATTTTGCTATTCGGACTGGCAAATAACAATAAAGATAAATCGGAAAGAGGAAAGACTTTGACAAATATTGGCTCGATCTTTTTTCTACTTGGTACGATTTTGATTTTTTATAACACTTTCATCAAAAAATAAAAAATGCTTGAACTTCGTAATATTACCAAAACATTCGGAAACGTCACGGCAAACAACGACGTTTCGATCAAGATCGAAAAAGGCACGATTCACGCGATTGTCGGCGAAAACGGCGCGGGGAAATCAACCGTTATGCGGATCGCTTACGGCTTTTATAAAGCAGATTCGGGCGAGATTTTGGTTGATGGAAATCTCGTCAATATCCGCACGCCGCAGGACGCGATAAACTTGGGAATCGGAATGGTTCACCAGCATTTTATGCTGGTTGATACCATGAGCGTCGGCGAAAATATTATCCTCGGCGCGGAAGGCGGAAATCCGGCTGCGATTGATTGGAAAAAGGCCAATGCCGATATTCAGGCTCTTTCAAATGAACTTCGGCTGGGCGTTAGTCCGAAGGCTTTGATCGAAGATCTGTCGGTCGGCGCACAGCAGCGCGTCGAGCTTCTGAAAGCTCTCTACCGCGATGCGAAACTTTTGATTTTAGACGAACCGACCGCTGTTTTAACGCCGCAGGAAGTCGAAGATTTTTTCAATATTCTGCGGCGAATGCGCGATCAAGGCAAAACCATCGTCATCATCACGCACAAACTCGAAGAAGTTCTGGCGATTTCCGATGATGTCACCGTAATGCGCGACGGCAAGACGGTCGGCAACGTCAAAACCTCTGAAACAAGCGCGAAAGACCTGGCGCGAATGATCGTCGGGCGCGATGTTTTGCTGAGAGTTGAAAAAACTGACGCGAAGCCGGGCGATGATATTTTGAGCGTCGAAAATTTAACGGTCAACGGCAAGAACGGCACGGCTTTAAATAATGTTTCGCTGAATGTCCGCGCCGGGGAAATTGTTGGCATCGCGGGAATTGAAGGCAACGGGCAAACCGAACTCATCGAAGCGATTGCCGGATTAATGTCGATTCAAAGCGGCTCGATCAAACTGTTAGGTCAGGAAATTTCAAAACTTCCCGTCCGCCGCCGCACCGAACTTGGACTCGCGCATATTCCCGAAGACCGCCACAGACGCGGGCTTCTGCTTGATTCCGATTTGGAAGAAAACGCTATTCTCGGTGTTCATTATCGTCCGCCCGTGACGACGAGCGGATTTCTTAATTCAGCGGCGATTGCCACGCGCACCAAAGAAATCATTGAAAATTTCGATGTTCGTCCGCCAAACCCGGAACTGGCGGCAAAATCGCTGTCAGGCGGAAATCAGCAAAAATTAATTATCGGCCGGGAATTTGAACTCAATCCAAAATTGCTGCTCGTGTCGCAACCGACGCGCG